>CAKSPP010000154.1 GCA_934481505.1 uncultured Eubacteriales bacterium | reverse complement strand
GCGTTCTGCTCAACAAGAAGAATTGTGGTTCCCTCGTTATGGATTTCCTTAATGATATCGAAAACCTGATTTACAAGAAGCGGAGAAAGTCCCATCGAAGGTTCGTCAAGCATAAGAAGCTTCGGACGGCTCATAAGGGCTCTGCCGATTGCAAGCATCTGCTGTTCTCCGCCCGAAAGCGTTCCTGCGACCTGATTTTTTCTTTCTTCAAGTCTCGGGAATTTCTTATAGACATTCTTTACATCTTCTCTGATTTCCGCACTGTTCTTTCTTGTATGAGCTCCGAGAAGAATATTTTCGTAAACGGTAAGTTCCTGGAAAATTCTTCTTCCTTCCGGAACCTGCGTCATTCCGAGTTCGACTATCTTATGGGACGGAATTTTCGTTATATCCGTTCCACTGTAAGTAACGGAACCCGATTTTATCGGAATAAGACCCATAATACTGTGCATTGTTGTGGTTTTGCCCGCACCGTTAGCACCGATAAGGGTTACGATTTCGCCCTCGTTTACTTCAAAACTTATGCCTTTGAGAGCCTGAATAACACCGTAGTAAACACGGAGGTCATGTACTTCGAGTAATGCCATATTGATTCCTCCTTACTTTCCGATATACGCTTCGACAACCTGCGGATTGTTGAGTGCTTCGATAGTATCGCCCTGTGCGATTACGGTTCCGAAATTAAGAACGGAAACTTCGTCGCAAAGACCGGAAACGAACTTCAAGTCATGCTCAATTATCAAGATTGTCATATCGAACTTATCTCTTATAAACTTTACGGTTTCCATAAGTTCGGCGGTTTCGTTCGGGTTCATTCCTGCGGCAGGCTCGTCAAGAAGCAAAAGCTTCGGGTCGGTCGCAAGAGCTCTTGTTATTTCAAGCTTACGCTGTTTTCCGTAAGGAAGATTGCAGGCAAGATTGTTTCTTTCTTCTTCAAGGTCGAAAACGCGGAGAAGCTCTTTTGCACGGTTTCTCATTGAGGTTTCGGTCTTGAAATGTTTCGGTAAACGAAGCATACTTACAAAGGGATTACACTTGAATTCGTCGTGGTTGTGAAGTCCGACCATGACGTTTCTGATAACGCTCATATTGTTGAAAAGGCGTATATTCTGGAAAGTACGGGCAATTCCCTTTTTGTTGATTTCCTGCTGGCTTTTACCGGTAAGGTCTTCGCCGTCGAGGAAGAATTTACCGCTGGTCGGCTGGTAAACGCCCGTTATCATATTGAAAATGGTCGTTTTGCCGGCACCGTTCGGACCGATAAGTCCGTATATCTGATTTTTCTTTATATCAAGGTTGATATGCTGTGCGGCTTTAAGTCCGCCGAAAGAAATTCCGAGGTCTTCGGTTCTGAGAATCGTATCGCTCATCAGTTTTGACCTCCTTTATCTTTTTTATCGGGGACATACGAAGTATCCGGAGTAAGATCGGTAGAAAGGACTGCGTCCATATTTATCTTTGTCGGAACTCTGTCCCACATAGCTTCGTCGTCGTTTATATCCGCAGAAGTCTTCTGTTTTTTGCCTTTGAAAATAGCTCTGAAAAATCCGAAAATCTTGTCTCTTACCGGGATAAACGCGGGAGCATTGTTGAACATAACCATTACGATAAGGATTATCGAGTAGATAAGATATTTAAGAGCCGCAAGGTCGCCGCCGAGAGCGGTAAGCTTTACGTTTACAAAGGTAAGAAGGGCTGCGGAAATGATGGAACCGCTGATGTTGCCCATACCGCCGAGGACGACCATAACAAGAATTTCGATAGAATAGTTATAGTCGAAAGTAGTATAAACAACAGGGCTTACGTTCGAGCCGTAGATAACGCCCGCAACGCCCGCAAAGAATGCGGAAAGAACGAATATAAAGAGTTTATAATAGGTAACGTTTATACCCATTGCCTTTGCGGCAATTTCATTGTCTCTTATTGCGGTAACAGCTCTTCCGTGTTTGCTGCGGATAAAGTTTTGAACGATAAAGAGCATAACAAGGACTACGACAAACGCTACGATAAACAGAGAACTGCCGTATTTCATATCGGTCGTTTTGAAGCCTTTTGCTCCTCCGAAGAACGGAAGATTTTTAACTATTGTACGGACGATTTCGCCGAACGCAAGAGTAACTATTGCAAGGTAGTCGCCTTTAAGACGAAGTGCGGGAAGACCTATGATAAGTCCGAAGACCGCAGCGGAAAGGCCACCGATAAGCATTCCTATAATGAGAACAAGAAGTTTATTCTGGACTATCGGCAATATCTGTAAAGCAACATAACAACCGATATTCGCACCGACGCACATAAAGCCGGCGTGTCCGAGGCTGAGTTCTCCCAAGAAGCCGACAACAAGGTTAAGAGAAACGGCAAGAATAATGCTGTAACCTATCTGAATGAACAGGCTCGTGTCGGAACGACTCAGATTTCCGGTATAGAAAAGAGTCGCAGAGATGATGAGGAAAAGTCCTACCGCAATATAATTTATGTAATGCTTTAATTTGAAACTTTTTTTTGCTTTTCCCATCTTTTACACCTTCTCTCTTCTCTTTTTGCCGAGAATACCGGTAGGCTTAACGAGGAGTATAAGAATAAGAATAGAGAACTCGATTGCCGTGGTATACGGAGCAAGAGCGGGAACACTCAGGGAAAGTTTTTCGATTATTCCCATAAGGATACCGCCGATAACGGCACCGGGAACAGAACCTATACCGCCGATAACGGAAGCGGTAAACGCTTTGATACCGGGCATGGAGCCGAGGGTCGGTTCAACGGTCGGTATCTGCATAAGATAGAAAATACTTGCAAATGTCGCAAGTCCCGAACCTATCGCAAAAGTGGTGGATATCGTCGCATTGACGTTGATACCCATAAGTTTTGCGGCAGCTTTATCTTCGGAAACCGCAAGCATTGCACGTCCCGTTTTCGATTTGTCGATAAACACGGTAAGTGCTATCATTATAATAATGGAAACAACAAGCGTGAGGATAGTGGACATATTCAGCTGTGCCCCTGCAAAAGAAACGCTTCCCATGTCAACAATCGTCACGGATAGAGGTTTCGCTCCGAAAATTAGCTGAGCTATGCTCTGCAAAAAGTAGCTGACGCCTATTGCCGTTATAAGAACAGCAAGCGGGGACGCACTCCTCAGTGGCTTATACGCAAGTTTTTCGATAAAAACGCCGAGAGCGGTACAGATAATTACTGCAATCAGGATGCTGACCCAAACATTGCCCATGGTCGCGATTCCGACACAGAGAGTGTAGGCTCCGACCATTATGATATCGCCGTGAGCAAAGTTAAGCATTTTGGCAACACCGTAAACCATGGTGTAGCCGAGAGCTATCAACGCGTATATGCTTCCGAGGCTTAAACCGTTTATTATTGTTCCTAACATGGTTTTATCCTCTCTTCTTAAAAATTTTTATATAAAACAGTATAGGTCGAAGCCTAAAATATCTTCGACCTATACCTATCGGTCATTTATAATGACTTAAATTATTTGGAAAGATCAACGATAACGGGAACTTTGTTGGGAGAACCGTCTTCGTTCCAGGTCATGGTTCCGGTTGCACCGGTGTAGGTGAAGTCGGAAGCGGTGACA
>CAKSPP010000153.1 GCA_934481505.1 uncultured Eubacteriales bacterium | reverse complement strand
TATCTATGGTGATCTGCCTTTTGCCGATCGAAACCTTTGCCGAGACTGCGGTTTCTTCGGAAGTTGTCGATATCACCGGCAGCGGCACGCAGGACGATCCTTATCTCATTTATACCGCGGAAGGACTGAAAGTCTTCCGCGATAAGGCAAACGGCGGAGAGCGATTTGCATTTGCCACACTGATGAATGATATTGTTCTGAACGACGGTACATTTGATGCGGACGGAAACTATACCGCAGCAGACGGCAGCCCTGCCGAACCGGAAAAATGGACTCCGATCGGAACGGATGATAACCAATACAGAGGCACATTCGACGGAAACGGCAAAACCATCAAAGGACTGTATGTCAATACCGGGGGTGATGAACCCGTTGGATTGTTCGGATATACAGGAGGTCCGAAGATTAAAAATCTGACGGTGGACGGCTGTGTCGTCGGAAAGGACTGGGCAGGCGGTATTTTGGGATTTTCCCACGGCGGTGTGATCGAAAACTGCACAAACAATGCGTCAATTACAGTTGCGAATCTTGACAGTGACAGACATGCCTGTGTCGGCGGGATTGCAGGGGTAACCTACGCGAAATTGATCGGGTGCGGCAACACGGGGAAGATTACCGTTAAAAATGTTGCCCAAATCGCAAATGTCGGCGGTATTGTCGGTTGTCAAAATAACATGGGTTTGCCTATAATTCATGATTGCTATAATACAGGCGAGGTCAGCGGTGAGGCAGGCATACTGTATCTCGGCGGCATTGCGGGTGCAATTTCATAGGGTGTAATTTCCAACTGCTACAGCACGGGAAAGATTGACAGCACCGGCAGTACGACTGTATATCTGGGCGGCATCGTCGGGTTGAACGGCGCATTGTATGACCTCACAAATAATTATTGCCTTGAAGGCACGGCGGATAAAGCTGCCGGCAGAGATGAGGAGGAGATGATCGACAAAAACACCGTAAAATCAATGCCCAAAGAAGCATTTGAAGACGGAACGATACTTAACCTCATGATAAACGGCCGCGAGGACGGCACGCATCCTTGGAACGGCGAGTGCGGATATGTTGAAAGTGCGGGTATGGCTTTGCCGATACTTAAAAGGGAAGAGAGCCGCTACACTCATGCTCATTGTATTTGCGGCACGGGTACCGATTTTGACGGTCATGACGCACACTCGGATGTTACATGGACGCCGTGGACAAAAAACAACGAACTTCCCACAAAGGCGGGATACTACTTCTTAACCGATGATGTGGTCTTGGATCATGATTCTGTTATGTCGGGCGATGTGTATATCTGCCTTAACGGATACGGTATCCGGGGAGTGAAAAACACGGAAGAATCGGATAGCCCTGTCCTTTCGCTGAACGGCGGCACATTGACCGTCACCGACTGCGGCACAAAAGGCACCGTAAAGGACATTACAGTATCTTCCGGTAAGTTTATGATGTACGGCGGCAGTGTTCCTGTCGGCAGCGGGCTTACTGTCGGAGAAAACGGCGAATTTTTCGCGGCGGGTAATGCTGCAATTAGCGGTAAAGTTACAAACAACGGTACTGTTTCCGGCGGTACTTTTAACGGTGAAGTTTTCAGCGAAAAGGGAACCATAACCGGCGGTACATTTAACGGTAAGGTTACAAATAAGGGCGGAGATATTTACGCCGGCATTTTTAACAGCGATGTCGACAATGTTCCGTTCCCGTATTATCGCGAAGATTTGGGAATGACGGTCGGTTCCAGGACATCATGGATCTACGGCGGCACGTTTACCGAAACAAGCAAAGTAAACAATATCGGCTGTGTTATTCAGAACGGCACTTTCAGCGGATCGGTGATAAACAACGGATATTCCGATGGCACAAGTTCGTATGGTATTATCAACGGCGGCATATTCACCGAAACAAGTGAGGTTACGATTCTGCGGAGTCGCCCCGAACTGCCGTATAAGGAAGGTCGTATCAAGAACGGTAAATATTACGGAAGAGTTAATCTTGACGGCGGTGATATAGATGACGGTGAGTTTTCCGAATCGTCCGAAGTAGACCTTAAAAACGGCAGGGTTTTCGGCGGTGTATATTACGGCAAAGTTACATTCGGTGAAGCTGTTATTCATGACAATGCATGTCGTTATCTGTCCTTTGACACCGACGGCGGCAGTATAATAGATGCACAGAGAATTTTGCGTGGTCAGAAAGCTGAACCGCCGACTGTCAAGCCCGTCAAGACAGGGTATATCTTCGGCGGTTGGACGGCATTTGATTTTACAAAGCCGATGCTTGAAAATGCCACTCTGACGGCGATTTGGACGGTTTGCGACCACAGCGGACATACGGGAGAAAATCCCGATTGTACGACCGCCGTCATCTGCACAGAGTGCGGCGGCACGATTGCTGCTCTCGGTCACGATTTCTCCGTTCGGAAGAATGACGGGAACGAACATTGGAATAAATGCTCCCGCTGTGACGCAATAGACGGCAAAGAGCCTCACGATTGGGATTCAGGCGAAATCACTGTTCCGTCCACCTGTACTTCGGCAGGTGAAAAAATATATACCTGCGACGAATGTGGGGCAATCAAAACCGAGACGATACAGACGAAAGGTCACGACATTTTGCCGGATTGGCAGCATAATGAGACGCATCATTGGCATGACTGCCGCAACTGCGACGATAAAATCGATTATGAGCAGCATATAGGCGGCAAGGCGACCTGTTCCGAAAAAGCGGTTTGCGAAGTCTGCTGCAAAGCCTACGGCGAACTTGACGGGGCAAATCACACAGATATCAAACATATAGATTCAAAAGCTGCAACCGAGACCGAAGAAGGCAATATCGAATATTGGTATTGCGACGGCTGCGAAAAGTATTACGGAGACACTGCGGCAACTTCGGAAATTACAAAAGCCGATACCGTAACGGCAAAACTTCCGAGCGAACCGAATACGGGCGACAGCAGTCTTTCAATGTGGATACTTTTGTTGTTCGTCAGCGGCGGTATTACGGCTTTCGGAATAAAGAAAAAATTCTCGGCTGAATAAAACAAAAGACGGCAGGTTTAAAACCTGCCGTTTTATCCTTATGGTTTATTTTTCTGTGTTGACATCCGAAACGAGTTCGTCTTTTGTTACGCCCGCCTTGTCGACATCTTCTATCGTCGTTTTGTCGTAAATCTTTTCAAGTGTTGCGTCGGAGCGGTCAAGTCCGTGCATAAATCCTCCGAGATCCGCAGAAGAAACATCAACGCCGATAAGTTTATTTTCATAAATAAGCATGTTTGCCCGTGCGTCCTTGACTGTATCGTTCGGATAATTTGTGAGTTTATATGTGAACCTTGTTACGGTTTTGCCTTTGTATGCCGTAAGGTCGTAACCCTGTTCTTTTTGAAGAGCGTTATATTTTTCATAGGTTTCGTCAAATTCCGTCGGAATTACCGTTTCCGCCGATTCCATGGGTTCTGTTTCCGTCGTCCAGCCGTAGCTTGCGAGATAGTCGATTCTTTCTTCGTTTGTTTTGAGTATCGTTTTGTTTGTTTTTCCCGCCTGAGTGCTTCCGGGAACGGCGAGAATTACAACGAGGGCGATACACGCACAGACAAGGAC
>CAKSPP010000152.1 GCA_934481505.1 uncultured Eubacteriales bacterium | reverse complement strand
GAAAAACACCGAAGAATTAAAAGAAACGCTGCGTGCGGAGATAAGAAATCTTCGCGAAAAAGCCGAAAAACTTACGAATTCGAGAAAAACAGCGGGCGAAAAGCTTTCCGAAAGAATAGTTTCGGAACTGAAATTTTTGGATATGCCGTCGGTTACTTTCGAATGTAAGATAACCGAAACGGAACCTACCGAAAAGGGCTTTGACGCCGTTGAATTCTTGATGTCGGCAAACCCCGGCGAAGAGCCCAGACCGATAGCGAAAATCGCGTCGGGCGGCGAACTTTCGAGAATAATGCTCGGAATTAAGAGTGCTCTTTCCGATGCCGAAGACTCACCGACCCTTATTTTCGATGAAATTGACACTGGAGTTTCGGGCAGAGCTGCTCAGAAAATAGCTCTTAAACTTGCTCTTCTTTCAAAGAACCGTCAGGTTTTCGTCGTTACCCACCTTGTCCAGATGGCGGCAATGGGCGACGGACATCTTTTAATAAGCAAAAAAACCGAAAACGGAAAAACCTATACCGAAGTCAAAAAGCTTTCCGAAGAAGAAAGAGTGGCGGAAATCGCACGAATTCTCGGCGGCGTCGATATAACCGATTCGATTCTTTCGACCGCAAAAGAAATGCTTGCCCTTTCTTCGGAACTTAAAAACAGACACCTTAAAAAGTAAAATAACCACGAACGGAGTTATATAAATGGCAAAAGAACTTTCAAAGGTCTACGACCCGAAATCTGTCGAAGACAGAATTTATGAATTTTGGAACGACAACGGCTATTTCAAAGCCGAAAGAGATCCCGAAAAGAAACCCTTTACTATTGTCATTCCGCCGCCGAATGTCACAGGCCAGCTGCATATGGGACACGCGTTCGACGAAACTTTGCAGGATATCCTTATCCGCTATAAGAGAATGTGCGGCTATTCCGCTCTCTGGCTTCCCGGAACTGACCACGCCGGCATCGCGACCCAGATAAAGGTCGAAGAGGTTTTGAGAAAAGAAAAGGGACTTACCCGTCACGACCTCGGCAGAGAGGAATTCTTGAAACTCGTCTGGGCTTGGAAAGAAAAATACGGAAGCACAATTATAAATCAGCTTAAAAAGATAGGCTCTTCCTGCGACTGGTCGCGTCTTCGTTTCACAATGGACGAAGGCTGCTCCGATGCAGTAAAAGAGGTTTTCGTAAATCTTTACAATAAAGGACTTATCTATCAGGGCAACAGAATTATCAACTGGTGTCCGCATTGTATAACCGCTCTTTCCGACGCAGAAGTCGAATATGAAGAGCAGGCAGGTCATTTCTGGCATATCCGCTACCCGGTTAAGGGCGAAGAGGGCAAATACGTTATAATCGCGACGACCCGTCCCGAAACCATGCTCGGCGACTCCGCGGTTGCGGTTCACCCCGACGACGAAAGATATAAAGACCTTGTCGGCAAAAAACTTATTCTGCCGCTTGTCGGAAGAGAAATTCCCGTTATCGCCGACGAATATGTCGATAAAGATTTCGGAACGGGCTGCGTTAAAATTACGCCCTGCCACGACCCCAACGACTTTGAGGTCGGCAAACGCCATAACCTTGAAGAAATTCTCGTTCTCGACGAACACGCTAAAATCAACGAAAACGGCGGAAAATATCAGGGACTTGACCGCTACGAAGCGAGAAAAGTCATTGTCGAAGACCTCGAAAAAGAGGGCTACCTCGTCAAGGTCGAAGACCACAGCCATAATGTCGGAACCTGCTACCGCTGCAAGACGACCGTTGAGCCGATAACCTCGAAACAGTGGTTCGTTAAAATGAAACCTCTTGCAGGACCCGCAATCGACGTTGTCAAGGACGGAAGTATCAAATTTATCCCCGACAGATTTTCAACAAACTATATCAACTGGATGGAGGGTATCCACGACTGGTGTATTTCCCGTCAGCTCTGGTGGGGACATCGTATTCCGGCGTACTACTGCGACGCCTGCGGCAAGACCGTCGTCTCGAAAGAAGATGTTAAGGTCTGCCCCGACTGCGGACATGAAATGCGTCAGGATCCCGACGTTCTCGATACATGGTTCTCCTCCGCTCTCTGGCCGTTCTCAACTCTCGGCTGGCCCGAAGAAACCGAAGATTACAAATATTTCTATCCGACATCCGTCCTTGTCACCGGTTACGATATAATCCCGTTCTGGGTCGCGAGAATGATTTTCTCCGGCGTTGAACATACCGGCAAAGCACCGTTTGATACCGTCTTTATCCACGGTCTTATAAGAGACGGTCTCGGCAGAAAGTTCTCCAAATCGCTCGGAAACGGTATCGACCCGCTCGAAATGATAGATAAATACGGAGCCGACGCTCTGCGTTACACTCTCATTATGGGCAACTCTCCCGGAAACGATATGCGTTTCTCGGAAGACGATATCACCGCATACAGAAACTTCGCGAATAAAATCTGGAACGCAGCCCGTTTCGCAATGAATTATCTTACAATAGATAAAGTCGAGCTTCCCGAAAAACTCGAAATCGAAGACGAATGGATTCTCTCGGCATATAACGACACCGTTAAATCCGTCAGAGAAAACCTTGATAAATGCGAACTCGGCGTTGCCGCACAGAAACTTTACGACTTTATCTGGGATAAGGTCTGCGACTGGTATATCGAGCTTATCAAACCCCGTTTGTTTGAGAGCAATACCGACGAAAAAACGCGTATTTCCGCACAGCAGACTCTCTGCTATGTTCTTACCAATACCTTGGCTCTGCTGCATCCGTTTATGCCGTTTATAACCGAGGAAATCTGGCAGTCGCTGCCTCATTCGGGCGACGCTCTCATAGTCGAAAAATATCCCGAATACGACGAAAAACTGCATTTCGAAAAGTCCGCCGCGGCAATGGAAAACGTAATGGCTCTCATTACCCAGATCCGCCAGGTTCGCACTTCGATGAATGTTTCCGCAAACAAGAAAACGAAACTTTATATCGAAAGCGAAAACGCAGCGGTCTACGCCTCCGGCACAGAATTCTTAAAGAGACTTGCGGGAGCGTCAGAAGTGTTCTTTAACGAAAAATGCGGCGGAAAGACCTTTCCGGTTGTTACTTCCGACGCGAAAGCTTTCCTCCCGATGGACGAGCTTGTCGATATCGAAAAGGAAAAGGCAAGACTCCGCAAGGAAATCGAAAGACTTCAGGGCGAGATAAAGAGAATCGACTCGAAACTCTCGAACGAAGGCTTTGTTTCGAAAGCTCCGCAGAAAGTCGTCGACGCCGAAAAAGCAAAGAAAGAAACTTACGAAAAACAGCTTGCAAACGTCGAAAAGGTCTACGCAGAACTGTAATCGGAACTTTTGACAGCGGGGAGAGACCTTCCCTTTGCCAAACGAATATTTTCCGGTTTAAGAAAATAAAATAAGGGCTGTAAAGAAATTTGCAGCAATAGGCAGAGAAGAAACGAATTCTTCTCTGCCCGATATCCGCCTTTAGCTCAGTTGGATAGAGTATCAGATTCCGATTCTGAGGGTCGAGGGTTCGACTCCCCCAAGGCGGGCCAGAAAAAAGCACTTGCGGAAGCAAGTGCTTTTTTCAATGAAGCACACCTTACGGTGTATGAAAAATGAAGCAGGGTTT
>CAKSPP010000151.1 GCA_934481505.1 uncultured Eubacteriales bacterium | reverse complement strand
TCAACGGCCGAGATATTTCCGAGCTTTCCGCAAAAGAGCTTCGCGATACCGTCGGATATGTTCCGCAGAAATCGGTTCTTTTCAGAGGAACTTTGCGTGAAAATCTTCTTTGGGGAAATGAAAACGCGACCGACGAAGAGATAATGAAAGCTGTCAAAACAGCACAGGCGGAAAATGTTATTGCCTCAAAATCCGACGGGCTCGATTCCTATGTCGCCCAGGGCGGAGGAAACTTTTCGGGCGGTCAGAAACAAAGGCTTTGCATCGCCCGTGCACTTGTCAAAAATCCCGATATATTAATTCTTGACGACAGCTGTTCGGCTCTCGACTATCTTACCGATAAAAACCTCCGCCACGCACTTTCTGCGGCGGATAAAAAGATGACGGTGTTTATCGTTTCGCAGAGAACGGCGTCTTTTTCCGACGCGGATATGATAATCGTTCTTGACGACGGAAAGGTTTCGGCAATCGGAACTCATGAAGAGCTTCTCGAAAAATCCGGTGTTTACAGAGAAATTTACGAATCGCAATACGGAGACGGGGAGGCGAGAGCATAATGAAAAACAAAGAAATTCTCGCAAGACTTACAAAAACCCTGAAAAAACAATGGGTCTCCCTGCTTCTCATTATTCTTTTTTCGATAGGTGCGGTTTTCGCGACCCTCTATCTGCCGGTGCTTGTCGGTCGGGCAATCGACTGCATAATCTCCGCCGGAAATGTCGATTTTCCCGCAGTATGGCAGATCGTTATTCAGATTCTTATGACCACCGTTTTTGGGGCAGTTCTTCAATGGACGGTAAGCATTCTCAACTATAAAATTTCGTATGAAATGCTTTATGAGCTGCGTGAAAGTGCTTTCGCCAAAATAAACAGACTTCCGCTCAAATATTTCGACGGAACGCTTTCGGGAGATGTGGTCAGCCGTATCATAAACGATACCGACGCCGTTTCCGAAGGTCTTATCCTTTGCTTCGGTCAGCTTTTCACAGGGGTTGCAACCATTCTCGGGACGCTTGTTTTCATGCTGGTTCTCCGTTTCGAAATCGCACTTGTCGTTCTTGTTGTAACTCCGCTTTCGCTCTTTATCGCAAAATATATTTCAAAACACACCTATTCGATGTATAAAAAGCAGGCGGAACTCCGCGGCGAGCAGACGGGCTTTATCGACGAAATAATCGGAAACGAGAAAACGGTTAAGGCGTTCAACAGAGAAGACGCTTCAATTGAAACTTTTGAAAAGATAAACAACGAGCTTGCTGGCGTTTCGCTTAAAGCGACTTTCTTTTCCTCTATCCCGAACCCGACTTCAAGGTTTGTAAACGCAGTGGTTTACGCGGGAGTCGTCTGTTTCGGTTCGTTCTTTGTAATTTCGACGGCTTCGACCGCAATGCCGTTTACGATAGGAAACCTTTCCTGCTTCCTTTCATATACAAACCAATATACGAAACCGTTTAACGAAATTTCGGGCGTTATTGCCGAGATTCAGAACTCAATAGCATGTGCGGGCAGAGTTTACGAACTTCTCGACGAGCCCGAAATGCCCGACGACAGCAGTTTGCCTGCTATCGAAAATGTAAAAGGCGATGTTTCTTTTGCGGATGTATGCTTTTCGTATACTTCCGATAAACCTTTGATAAAGAACTTTACCGTTGATATAAAAGCGGGGCAGACCGTCGCAATCGTCGGACCCACCGGCTGCGGAAAGACCACTCTTATAAACCTTATAATGCGGTTTTACGATGTCTGTTCTGGTGCAATCCTTATTGACGGAAAGAATATAAACGAATTCACGAAAAAGAGCCTTCGCAGAAATGTCGGGATGGTTTTGCAGAATACCTGGATAAAGAACGGAACCGTCCGCGAGAATATCGCTATCGGCAAAGAAGACGCATCTCTTGACGAAATAATCGAGGTCGCAAAGCTTTCCCATGCTCACAGCTTTATAAAGAGACTGCCGCAGCAGTATGACACCGTAATAAATGAAAACGACGGTCTTCTTTCGCAGGGACAAAGACAGCTTATCTGCGTTTCGAGAATGTTTCTTACTCTGCCGCCGATTTTGATTCTCGACGAGGCGACTTCTTCAATCGATACCCGTACCGAAATAAGAATTCAGAGAGCTTTCGCAAAACTTTCAAAGGGCAGAACCTGCTTTGTCGTTGCACACAGAATTCAGACAATCAAAAACGCGGATCTTATCCTTGTTATGCGTGACGGTAACATCGTCGAGCAGGGAACTCATTCGTCTCTTATGGAGAAAAAAGGTTTTTATTCCGAACTCTATAACAGCCAGTTCGGAGACAAATAGGAGGTATTTTTATGTATTGGGACTGGACTTATATCGTATACGTTCTGCCTGCCGTTATCTTTGCTATGTGGGCAAGTGCTAACGTAAACAGTACTTTCAAGAAATATGCAAAAATTCACTCCCGCAGAGGAATTACGGGAGCGGAAGCCGCAAGAAGAGTTCTTGATTCAAAGGGACTTACAAATGTAAGAATTGAAAGAGTAAGCGGAAATCTTACCGACCATTACGATCCGAGAACGAATGTTATTCGACTTTCCGATACGGTCTATTCCGATACTTCCGAAGCGGCGATAGGGGTTGCCTGCCACGAGGCGGGGCACGCAATGCAATATGCTGAAAGCTATGCTCCGATCAAACTTAGGAACGCGATAATCCCCGTGACGAATATCGGTTCGAAACTTTCAGTGCCCCTTATTCTTATAGGAATATTCCTTTCGTATCTCAGCGATTATCTGATAATATTCGCATATGTCGGAATAATCTGTTTCGCTTTCTCAACCGTCTTTCAGCTTGTGACATTGCCTACCGAATTTAACGCGTCCCGCAGAGCTTTGGCGGCAATAGACGATTGCGGAATTCTTGACAGCGAAGAGCGTTCGGGAGCAAAAAAAGTGCTTTCCGCCGCGGCTCTTACCTATGTTGCAGCCCTTGCGGTTTCTATTATGCAGCTTTTAAGACTTATAACTCTTGTAAACCGCCGCAGAGATTAGTTAAAATAAAAAGAAAAGAGCCATTCGAATGAATGGCTCTTAATTTTTTCCCTATTATATAACTCTTACTTTGATAATTCCGTCGATTTTATAAAGCTGTTCGGAAATTTCGTCCCCGTTTATGGTGTCTGAAAGGTCGACTATAACATAGGCGTAATCTCCGCGGCTCTTACTTGTCATATTTTCAATATTGAGGCTCTGTTCGCCGAGAATTTCGGAGACTGCTTTCAACATATTCGGAATGTTCTTGTGAATAACGCAGATTCTCGAACCTGTCGATCTTTCGGACGAAACGTTCGGGAAGTTGACGCTGTTTTTGATGTTTCCGTTAAGGAGATATTCCTGAATTTCCTTAACTGCCATAACCGCACAGTTGTCTTCCGATTCGGGAGTGGACGCCGCAAGGTGGGGGATAGCAATAACGTTTTTCATAGCGAGAACTCTTTCGTTCGGGAAGTCGGTTACATATGCTGCGACCTTGCCGTCTTCAAGAGCTTTTTCCATATCGTCGAAATTTGCAAGTTCCGCACGGGAGAAATTCAGAAGTCTTACACCGTCTTTCATAAGAGAGATGGTGTCTTTATTTATGTAACCTCTTGTTTCGTCGTTGAGGGGAACATGA
>CAKSPP010000150.1 GCA_934481505.1 uncultured Eubacteriales bacterium | reverse complement strand
CATTCGACTGTCGGCATAAACAGCTCTTTCACATTCGCTTCGGTAACTTCGGATTTGCCGCAGCCGGCAAACAGGACTAAAACAAAAAGCAGAGAAATAACAGATAAAGTTCTTTTTTTTATATTATAACACCCTTTCGGTTTATTCAACTTGATTATAATCTGCCATATTACCGTTTACTGAAATTTCTGATAAGTCGCAAGGAGCTTTTCGCAGAGTTTAATATCGTCTTGTTTTTCTCCGTCGAAATCGCTTACTATTTTTTCGCAGTGTAAAATTCCGTCGTTATAAGTTGTAATAAAAGTCAGAGTATCTCCGTAAATGTCGAAATCTTTGCCGCCCACATGATATTCGTCTACGGAAATATAATACTTTCCGTTTTCCTCTTTTTCAAGCTTAATCGATTCGGGGTCAAAAGATATTGATCCGCCGTCGTACCGCGCGACCAAAAGACCGCTGTCGGTTTCTCGGAAAGAATTTTTCATCGGGAAGTTCACGCTGTCGATATCGTCCGAAATATATTTTCTGTATTCCGCAACGATCTGATCGTAGCTGTCAAACCCCACAACTTTATAAATGGGCATATAGCCCTCGGTTTCGCCGTAGCTTATCAGCTGACCGTTTTCGTCTCTTTCAAGCTCGTAAAGGGCCGATCCGTTATAATATTCAAAACATTCGACTGTCGGCATAAACAGCTCTTTCACATTCGCTTCGGTAACTTCGGATTTGCCGCAGCCGGCAAACAGGACAAGGATAAATAACAGGGAAAGTGCAAGAGATAGTGCCTTTTTCATACTATTTTCCTCCGTTTCCGGTATTTGTACCCTCATTATAGGAAGTCTTCACCGTTTTGTCAATAGTTTTAGTGGAAATGTTGACAGAACGACAACTGACTTCATATAAAAGACAACAATAGATACCATTTTTATCATTTTTTGGTAAAAATTGACTTTGGAACGATAAAACAGCGAGTTCAAACTCGGCAGAGACGACGGCAGTTATCAGATAGTTCAGTATCACAAATAACAATCAAGGGTGCACTTCGGTGCACCCTTTTTGCCTTATTATTTATTTTATCCGACGGCTCCTTCTCTTGCAATAACATCGCCCCAGAATTTATCAAATCCGCCGATGAATTCGCAGTTTGTCGGATCGTTTATCGGAGCGGCATTATTATCAAGCTCTGAATCCTGTATCTGCAAAACACCGTCAACATCTTTAACGGTATATGTTTTTTTTGCATAAAAA
This sequence comes from uncultured Eubacteriales bacterium, assembly GCA_934481505.1. Lineage (GTDB taxonomy): Bacteria > Bacillota > Clostridia > Oscillospirales > UBA644 > Geddesella. The sequence continues at coordinate 2,397 of CAKSPP010000150.1, read as the reverse complement.
TCGGGAGTATCCGATTTCATGGGGTTAATTGGGGCTGCAAGGTCGGGATAGGCATATACATCTACGGAAATATAATAATTATCGCCGTCGGTTTTTTCAAGCCTTATGCTGTTAAGGTCGTAAATTGATTCAAAGCCGCCGTATGCTCCGAGTATATCGACATAAAGAGTCCCGTCCTTTTCGAGAAAAGCCGTCTTTTCGCTTTCCGTCAGCTCGGAGTTTCTCTTTTCATATTTGGCGACCTTTTCGAAAATTTCGTCAACGGTAGTCTTTTCCGTTATTTTATAACCGGAAAAATCGTCGGTTACTTTGTATAATTCCGGATAACCTTTTTCATCTTTTTCAACGCTGTAAAAAGCGGAACCGTACATATATGCGTCGGCTTCAAGCGTGGGGGTAAACAATTCTTTTACATTCTCTTCGGTGACTTTGACAGATTTCCTGCAGCCGGCAAGCAGGGTAAAGATAAACAACAGGGAAAGTGCAAGGGATAATGACTTTTTCATGGTATTCCTCCACATGCTTATACTTATTTTTATTATAATCAGGTTACGCCTGTTTGTCAATATCTTTTTAGTAAATATTTTAACAAAAAGACAACTAATTTCGCCCCAAAGACAACATTCAATATCTTTTTCCGACTCTTTCAAACAAAAAAATCAAAAAAAACGATAAAAATATCAAATTTCTTTATTTTAACAGGACAATACCTGTCCGAAAACCGTTATATAATAGCTCTCGCAGCTGCACAAAAACAAAACACACAAAAAGAAAGGAAAAAACAAACATGGAAAAATTTATTTTCGGGACAAGATCAGATGTACCGGCAAACACAAGACTTACTAACGGTTACACACTTTTTGACTGGGCAGTAAGACAGCACGGAGTCCCCGCTTTCTGGGCAAGAAATATTTCCGGAGAAAACGCTCTTTCAAAAGAAGAGATTGATTTTCTTGCCGAAAGAAAATGTAAACTCCTACTGCTCTTCAACGACCTTACGGAGCTTGAAGTTTCGGGTTCCGACGGTCGCCCCGCAGCCAACCGAGCGATAAAAGCACTCCGCGAAATAAACATTCCGGACAATTCGGATATTGCGATTTTGGCAGATATAAAAGATGACTGGACCGTAAACAGAAACTGGATGTACTCTTTCGCAAAAGAAGTAAAGAAAAACGGTTACGATTACGGATTTATAGGTAACACCGATTCTTCCGACAACTTCAGTTTTGATAAGGAGTTCAGCCACGAAGGTATAATCGGAATCACTCCCGTATTATATGCAACAAAGCCCGAAACAGAAGAAGACATTTACCAATGGGCTCCCTATGCACCGTCTGCACTTATACCGGAAGATGTTCATTTTTGGCAGAACAAAACGATTGACATGAACGGAGTTATATACAAAACAGTTTATGCACGAGAAGAAAATATGGCAAACTGTATGTATGAACCCAAAGAGGAGGTTGTTGAAAATGAATACTAAAATATATAAGAGTGCAATTCTGAATGCTGCAAGGCTATCCGGAAATGAAACGAAATCTTCCGATAATCTGACAGAGGTTCGGGAAATCTTCAAGACCTGCGGAGTCGAATTTCCCAAAGGGACGATTGACGAAGTAAAAGGCATACTCAAAACAAATGACTATACTTCGTGGGAAACAAATACGAAAAACGACATTCAGTCTTTGGCTGATAACGGCTACCCCTCGGTTGCGATATTTAACGATAAGGTGGTAATTATCGCACCGAAATCCGACGAAGAGTATGCTGACATTTCGGCAGCGGCAACCGTAGACGCCCTACCCGATGAGCCGGCAGAATATTTCAGTTACACAAGGACAAGCAGTGTAATTTCAATGTTAGACCGTTTGAAGGGACAGTTCCCCGGAGGAAAGTACTGGAATCATGTAGGAATGTCAGGGAACAACGCTGACGGATATACATATCGTCCCTGTCCGACACATAGCACGCTTACAACCTGTAACGATTATAATGGGTCTAAGCAATGCATAGGCTTTGCTTATAAATGTGCCTCTATCGCCAATAACGGAGCAAACAGTTTTTCATTCACCAAGAATGAAAATGTTTCGGCTCTTGACTCTGTTAAACCCGGAGATATTATCGTTTATAGTCCCAGTAAAGGTACAAAACATGCTGTATATGTAACGAACGTCCTTTCAAACGGTTTCAGATTCGGAGATTGCAACGGAGAAACCGAGACCGCAGACGGTCTGTGCAGGATTCGTTGGGATGCATATCGAGAAAAATCCTTCTTCAAGTCAAAATTTCTGTTTGTCAGAGTTTCGCCGACCCGCTTAACTAATTTTTAACAATTAACAAAAAATCTCTATATTTGATCAGAAGATCTTATATAGAGATTTTTTTACTGTTTTGTAT
>CAKSPP010000149.1 GCA_934481505.1 uncultured Eubacteriales bacterium | reverse complement strand
GATTGCCGCCAGAACCGACCACATAAGAATTGAAATTATCAGGTAGTTATTTCGGGGATTAAACCATATCGAATTAAAAATAAGTCTGATAATCATTACGATTGGCAAAGCGTAAACAAAATAGAGCCATTGGAAAGTTGCGGAAGAAACAAGCGAAGTAATTATAAATGCGAGCAATGCAATAAATCCGACAAGTCCCTCCGAAAGATATGTGATTACACGATGGTTGTAAATTGCTTCGGAGCGTTTTTTTACGATTACTTCTTCGTCGATATTCTCGCCTCTTGCAATATAATCGAGAGAGACACCGAATAAATCGGCAATTTCGACGAGAACGGAAATATCGGGAGTTGATTCTCCCCTTTCCCATTTCGAAACGGTTTTATCCGAGTAATGAAGCTTTTCGGCAAGCTCGGCCTGCGTCATATTGTTTATTATTCTAAGCTCCGTTATGTTTTTCGCAACGGTGCTTTTAACATCGGCCATATCCTCACCTCTTAAATCCGATTTTGTATATTATAGCACATTTCGCTCCCGAAATCAATCTGTTTTTCAAATATTTCACCACAAAAAGAAGTCCGATTTTCTCGGACTTCTTTTATAAATCTGTTTTGCTGAATTTAGGACATTCTCTCACGAAGTAAGAATCGACAATATGCCCCTCATCGGTGAGAAAATCATACCTGTCGGCAGTCCAGCCGTCAACGGGCATAAATTTTTTCATCCATTGGCAGGAAACACGGCGACATCTCCAACACATCGATTCATTAAAATTGTGACCTGAATTTCCCGATATTTTCTTTTTCATACAGCATCCATAAGCTCAAGCCGCAGACCTGCAAGTCTTCCGAGCAAACTTTTGCTTTTTTCCTTTTTTATGTTATAGCCGTTAATTCTGAAAGAGTCTTTGTTTCTATACGGCGAAAGCTCTTCTTCCGCAATGCCCATAAAGTCTGACATCTCGGAAAAGCTGTAAAATTTCCGGATACCGCCGGCGTAAATAAGAACCCAAACCATAAAAACCGTCCTTTCTCCGTCTAACGGGAAGTCAAAGTAAAAACGGAAACTTTTTTCCCGGAATAATCGCAAATTCGTTTTCCGATAACCTTAACTTTTCCTTTACGGATAAGTTCATTTAAGCGAGGTGCCGAAAAATTTCTTTCGGTGGTGGGAATATATCCCCTGTAATACATTCCGACCGATACCTCTTTTGCAGTGAGTCCGTCGGGATACTCCGCCAGCATTTCACATACCTGCTTTTGCCTTTTTGCGAAATCATTTTCCAAAGATTTCCTGTGCGTTGAAAAACTCATGATCAATCTCCTTTCGATCTGAATTTTCATACGCCTTATATATTTCCTTTACCCTTTTTGAAAAATATACCTCCTTTCGGCAATTTTTTTATTGACAACAATTTATATTTATGATATAATTTTTTCACATCACTTGCGACTACGGTTACATTATAGCTAATTTTGCTAACTTTTGCAAGAGGGTATGTGCTACTTTTAATTATTTCAGTAGAAATAGACAAATGTGCCGTATGTTATTTGTTGATTTTTGCCAAAAAGGAGAATTTCATGTTCTGGGAACGGTTTCTCTCGCTCTGTGCTGAAAATAAGGTGTCGCCGACAAAGGCGTGCCGCGATATGGGACTTTCCAATGCGACCGCAGTTCATTGGAAAAAAGGAGCCGTACCGAACAGCAGCACCGTTGCGAGAATATCAAAATATTTTAATGTCTCACCTGATTTTTTTAAGGAAAACGAAGAAAAAGCTTCTTCCGAAAAAGAACAGTTATTTATTCAGCTCTTCAACGACGCTCCGGAAGAAGGCCGAAATTATGTAATTCAAGTTCTGCAAAAGCTTCACGATCTCCGCGAAGAAAAGAAATAATTTTATTCTTCTCTTCTTCGGAACATTCAATAAACAAAGTTTTTGCTCTTTCGTTTTTTGTTTCCTTGTCTTTCATAATATTCTATTATCCTCCGGATTAAACAGTTATAAATCCTATTTCTTCCGCTATCAAATTTATTATATCACTTTATGTGAGTTATAACAAGATTAAAAATCGACAAATATTGCTGTCGATTTTTGGATAATATGCACAAAAAGTCCCCCGTTTTTCAACGGAGGACTTATTTTTTATCGTTTTATGTCGGATGTCAACGCTTTGTCTTCTTTTTTTACATCGTCAACGGAAACATTGACGGAATGTTCGATAGGCTTCCATTTTACCTTTTTGAAAGGAGCGATAAGGCAAATCGGAATATATGAAAGAAGGAAAATCGGGAATGTAAAATAATACAGAATTTTCTTCCATTTTCTGCATTTTATTCGCTTTCGTTCCGTGATACCGGTGAGAAGTCCCATTGCAAAAAGCATCATATAAGAGCTTGCTACGGTCGAAATCAAAATTTCAAGAACTTCGTCAAGACGCGGATTACCCGTAACTATTGCGAAAATTATTCCTGCGATACATACAATCAGCGACATTGTAGACAATAACATTGCAGGAAAAGAGGTCATTATAACATCAAAAATCGTAAAGCCGCCTTTTTTGAAAAGAGATGTAAAAAGCTTTTTACCGTACTTTCCGAAAACGATAAATGTACCTTTGACCCAACGAAGCCTCTGTCTTACGGAAGTCATAAAATCAACAGGCTGTTCGTCGTAAAAGATAGCATCATGGCAATATCCGACTTTATGACCGTCGATAATATTCTTAATTGAAAATTCACAGTCTTCGGTGAGAGTGAAGAATTTCCAACCGCCGTGTTCGTTGATTATCGTGTTTTTAACAAGGAAGCCAGTTCCAGAAATAACGCTTCCGCTGTTTACTATCATTCGGGCGTTGTGCAGAAATTTCGCGTCACGCAGAAAACCGAGCGAATAGCCCGCGGAAACCCAGCTGCTGTCGTAATTTTTGGAATTGCGGTAGGATGTTATTATTTCATATCCCGACGAAAAGACCTTATTCATTTCATAAATATAGTTTTCGTCGAGCAGATTATCGGCGTCGAAAATGAAATATCCGTCGTAATATTCATTTCCCTTTTCTTCGAATATCTTCTGAAAAAGAAAATCGAGGGCAAAACCTTTGCCGACATTGACAGTATCGGAACGCTCAAAGACTATAGCTCCCGCATTCCGTGCAATTTCGGCGGTGTTGTCTGTGCAGTTATCCGCGACAATATAGATATCGTACATATCCGATGGATATTTCTGGTTCTTTGCACTTTCTATAAGCTGAGAAATAACATTCTTTTCATTCCTTGCCGCAACCAATATCGCAAAGCGATGAAGAGGTGCTTCGGGAAACTTTTTCGGTTTTATGAAACAGGCGATTATCGTATATATAATCTGATATGAATAACAAACCGTAAATATCAAAGATATTACAAAATTTGCATCAATAAAAAACTTCATAGTTGTTCCTTCTGTGTGGTTCCCAATAATTACCGAGAAATATATGATGTAAAATTGTACTATTTATCATATACAAAAGTCTACCATATAAATACTGAATTGTCAAGTTCCAAAGCGATATTCTCAGAAATTTTCGGGAAAAATATAAAAGCAATAATGCTTTCGGAGGGAAATTATGCTTTATATAATAATCGCCGTCTCTGCCATATTGGGCACGCTCAAAATCGGAAGAATAG
>CAKSPP010000148.1 GCA_934481505.1 uncultured Eubacteriales bacterium | reverse complement strand
TATCCGGTGTTTTTAACGAATTATTGTGCCGAAAGGCGAAGTTTTGAAGCAATACTTCCTTATCAGCCCTCAGCCTTTTCCTCCGCCTTTTTATTAAATTTTTACCAGTTATCGGGGTAATCCATTCTGTTGATAGAACCGGTATCGGAAAGGTCGATCTTATTTCCGGTGTCGTTTTTACCGTCAAAACCGATTTTTTCCAAATTGTATTTAACAAGCAGATTGATAACGTTGTCCGCCGTGTTGTAGATAAGGGTATCTACTTCATCGGAAGTAAGCGGGCAATTTGTGATATCTGCAAAGTTTGCTTTGATATCATGGTAGTTGATAAGCTTGTAGTAGAGGTAATCGAGATATTCGAGTTCGATTCTTTCGTACTGAGTGGAATCAGCCTTTGCAAATGCAGCCGCGAAGAGAGCGTCAACCTTGGTGATAAAGGAATCGTCATAGGTGTAAGCTTCCGCAGCTTCGTCAACTTTAAGAGAAGACGGCATTATTGCAAGTTTGTCTTTCGTGGTCATGCCCCAGCATTCGCCGCTCGAAAGAGAATGTTCGTGGTAAAGTTTTACAACTTCAGCCATTTCGAGTCCGCCGTAGTAGCCTTCGCAGAACTCGTTGATAAGAGCCTGATATTCGTTAAGAGTCATATCGGGGTTCCACATGAGTTTTGCCGCAAGGTACTGGTTGAGAGCACCGAAGTTATCCTTTTCGGAAAGCATGTAGGAATATGTACCCTCTATGCCCTGGCTGCGGAGCCATTTGGTGTTCTCATACATCTGGTACTGAATCGGGTAGATCCATCTTGCGTCGCCGTTGGATCTGTAATAGTCGTAAGAGAGAAGGTGATCGCTGACTTCCTTCCATTTAGCATATCTTTCGGACATGGTCTGGATTCCGTCATATCTGAGGCTCTTACCGCATTCGCCGAACGGATGAGCATAGCAGAAGTCGTTCGAGCAGATCTGGATAACGACATTGTCTCTTGCCTTGATTCCGGTAGGAGCGTCGTTGGTGTAGAGGTAAGAAATGGTGGTGACCTTCATATCGGGATAATCGTCTTTGATATAGTCGGCAACCTGGTTAAGAAGCCATACCCAGTTTCCGGAAGCGGCTCCGTAGAGTTTTTCCATAGCCTGGCAGGTTTCACATTCACATCCGCCGTACTGCCAAGAGGTGTCGTACTGGGAAACGGAAATGAGTTTGTCGTTTACATGGCCTGCGGCAGCGGATTCGTTGAGCCAACGGAGAGCTCCTTCTTTGGCTTCGTCAACGACGTTTCTGCCGGTTATCGGGTTGATACCGGTGATACAGGGCTGGAATCTTACTTTCCCGCTCGGTTCAAGGGAAGAACCGATATAGTTTGCGATATCGTCGCCGTTTACGTTGTAAATATGGTCGGTGAAGTCACGGAGAGTTGCTTTTCCGCAAGTCGGGCACTCGGTGCTCTTTGCGGCTCTCTTCCACTTAACCTTCGGGTCCGAATTAGGAACATAATCGTCCTCGTCATATTCGGTATGACATTCGGGACATTCGTAAGTAGATTTCTCATAGTAATGAGGATCTATGTTTATCATATGGTTGAGAGTATGAACGAATCTCCAGTCGCCGGTTCTGTAAGCATAGCCTACTCTGCCTCCGTAAACGGGAGTATAGTAAACGCCGTTTGCGTTTGCCGCAGAGCCGTCGGCTGCGGTCTTGATATAGTTCGAAGAACCGATAAATCTGTACCAGTAAGCGGGAACGTAAGTGAAATCGTCGATAGTATCGAGAGTAAGGGTTTCATAGGTCGGGATAACCTTGCTGTCGGTTGTAAGGAACTTGCAGCCGAAATATTTTTCAAGGAAATCGTAAACCGCATAGCCTGTTCCTCTCGGACGGCCGCCTGCGATATAAAGTGTGTCGCCGGAGGTCTTTATGGTGTATCCGTCTTCGCCGATAGCGTCTCTGTCAACAGTATAGGAAACGCCTTCTCTGTCGGTCATACCGACGGAAATAACCTTTTCGTTATCGGTGATTGCGACGTCGGAGTCTTTCTTTACGGGAATGGTAACTCCGGTCATTTTTGCAATATAGGTTTGAAGATCAAGAGCGGACTGATATTCGGCCCCCTCTGCGGTCTGATTGTCTTTACCCCAGGAAGAAGCGGGAACTATAATGGTATAGTCGGAAGCTCCGTCTGCAACAAGAGTAAGCTTATGTCTTTCCATTCTGCCGTTTTCGTCGAAGTAGTATCTGCCGGCAGCCATAAGACCGTTCGAGAATTTTTCGTTGAAAGCGTACCATGTGTTCTTAACGGCTTTCTTTGTTCCGTTAATGAAGTAATAGTAGCCGTCGGAGTCTTTCACAAGACCTTTAACAACGGGAACGCCGTTTTCGTAGTAACGAATTTCGCCGTCGGAATCAAAGGAAAGACCTTCTTTGAGTTCGAGTTTTCCGTCTTTATCGAAATAATATTTGCCTGCGGGGAGAAGTCCGTTTGCATAAGCTTCGCTGAAAGAATACCAAGTATCTTTTACGGCTTTGAGAGTGCCGTTGATGAAATAGTAGTTTCCGTTTTCGTCTTTTACAAGACCTTTCGCAACGGGCTGATTATTTTCATAGTAGCGGATATCTCCGTTTGAATCGACAACGAGACCTTCGTTTATCTGCATTTTGCCGTCTTCTCCGAAGTAATATCTGCCTGCGGGAAGAAGTCCGTTTGCATAGGTCGCATTGAAAGAATACCATGTGTTTTTAACGGCTTTGAGAGTTGCGTTTATGAAGTAGTAGCTTCCGTCGGTGTCTTTTACAAGACCTTTTGCGACGGGCTTATTGTTTTCATAATAGGAAACATTTCCTGCGGAGTCTTTTACGATACCGTTGAGGATCTGCAATTTGCCGTCTTCACCGAAGAAATATCTTCCTGCGGGGAGAAGTCCGTTCGACATTGTATCGTTGAAAGCATACCAGGTGTTCTTAACCGCTTTAAGAGAGCTGTTGAAGAAATAGTAGCTGCCTTCGTATTCAACAAGTCCTTTTGCAATGGGCTTGCCGTCTACTTCAAAGGTTATCGTTCCGTCTTCATTGAAAACGACCTGTCCTTCCGATTCAAGCTTGGGAAGAACTTTTGTACCGAGAAGAACGCCGCAGACGGTACATCTCTGTTCGGCGGAGCCTTCGGTGGTGTGGGTCGGAGCGACGACGGTTTCCCAATCGCCGGGCTGCGACTCGTGGTCGATAGCGATATCTCTTTCGTTAAGGATTTCGCCGCATTCGGTACATTTCTGAACTTCGTGACCTGCTTCGAGACAAGTCATTTTCTTGGTGACTTCCCATGCACCGGGAGTATGAACATGAGTTGCGGCATCTCCGAGTTTTATCTTGCAGGACTGAGCGACACCTGCGTGGGAAGGAGCGGATTCGTTAAAGATACCGGTACCTACCTGGAAGCCGCAGAAAGTATTTGCTGCAGCGGTTTCGTCGTTCATATTAACGGTAAGGTTAAACGGAATAAGGGTTCCGTTCTGATTGTACTGGGTCATCTGGGCGTTTGTGATACCCAAAGCACGGCTGTCGAGCTTCACCGCGGGCTTCAAGCTGGCGCTTGGCATCATTGGAGAGCTGGGAGCGCCCTACTCCTTCGATGCCGACGAGGAAGAAAAAGCAAAGGAGATGATCACGAATGGCTAAAAAG
>CAKSPP010000147.1 GCA_934481505.1 uncultured Eubacteriales bacterium | reverse complement strand
TTGTCTCCCGAAAGAGAGGTGTCGTATCCGTTGCCGAGAGCGATTAAAATATCAAGTTTTTCGCCCGGTTTTACTTTGCTCAAAGCCGCGGTTCCGTCGCCGACAACTTTATATATGACGGTAAGCGTTTCGTCGTCATAGTCGCAGATAGAAATGGGGCGGCGGAGATAAAACTCCGGTATCTTAATATTTACAAACTGCCCCGGAGACATTATGGGCGAAGTGTCGCCCGAAAGCACAAGCTTGAAAACCGAGGGGGCAATCTGTGTGTTTTCTAAAACTTTATAGAAATCCTGTTTCATAAAATACCTCTTTATGCGTCTATTGTCGATATTCCGAGAGTCGTTTCTTCAAGGACGTCGAGAAGCACCTTGACGGTGTCGAGCGACGTAAACATCGTGACGTTGTTTTCGACCGCACAGCGTCTTATCTCATATCCGTCCGACAAAACGCCCGACGAATTCATGTCACGCGTGTTGATAACATATGTGACATATCCCTGTCTTATCGCGTCGGTTATCTCGTTGCTGCCGTCGCTTATTTTGCCGACCGCATGGGTGCGGATTCCGTTTTCCTTTAAGAATTTCGCTGTCCCGGAAGTTGCCTGAATGTTAAAGCCCATATTGTAAAAACGGCGGATTAAAGGCAACGCCTCGGCTTTGTCTTTGTCTGAAATTGTCGCAAGCACCGTGCCGTAATTCATGACATTCATGCCGCTTGCTTTCAGAGCTTTATAGAGGGCACGGGTAAGCTTGTCGTCATAGCCTATCGCCTCTCCCGTCGATTTCATTTCGGGGGAAAGATATGCGTCAAGTCCGCGGAGTTTTGAAAAGGAGAACGCGGGAGCTTTTACATACCAGCGTTTTTTCTCTTCGGGATAAATTTTGTCAAAGCCCTGTTCTTTAAGACTCTTACCCAAAATTACGAGAGTCGCGATATCCGCAAGGCTGTAACCCGTCGCCTTTGAAAGGAAAGGTACGGTTCTCGACGAACGCGGATTTACTTCTATTATAAATACTCTGTCGTTTTCGTCGACGATAAACTGAATGTTGTAAAGACCTATAATTCCTATTCCGAGCCCCAAACGCTTTGTGTAATCGAGAATTGTTTCTTTAACTTGGTTACTTATGCTGAATGTCGGATAAACGCTTATCGAGTCTCCGCTGTGAATTCCGGTGCGTTCGACAAGTTCCATTATTCCAGGCACGAAAACGTCCTTGCCGTCGCAGATAGCGTCGACTTCAAGCTCTTTACCTGAAATATATTTATCGACAAGCACGGGTTTGTCTTCGTCGATTTCGACCGCGGTGCGAAGATAACGGCGGAGTTGGTCGTCGTCCGCAACTATCTGCATTGCTCTGCCGCCCAAGACAAATGAGGGGCGGACAAGCACGGGATAGCCTATTTCGGCTGCGGCTTTTACGCCGTCTTCGATTTTCGTTACCGCTTGTCCTTGCGGCTGCGGAATATTGAGTTCTTTCAAGACCTTTTCGAACATATCGCGGTCTTCGGCTCTGTCGATTGCCTCGCAGTCGGTTCCGATTATTTTAACGCCGCGGTTTTTCAGGCTTTCCGCTAAGTTTATCGCGGTCTGTCCGCCGAGAGACGCTATAACTCCGAAAGGCTTTTCCATATGGATAATATTCATTACGTCTTCGGTGCAGAGAGGCTCGAAATAGAGCTTATCCGAACAGGTGTAGTCTGTCGAAACGGTTTCGGGGTTGTTGTTTATGATTATCGCTTCATAGCCCGATTTTTTAATCGTTGTTACGGCGTGAACTGTCGAATAGTCGAACTCAACGCCCTGACCTATTCTTATCGGTCCCGAACCGAGAACGACGATTTTCTTTTTATCCGAAACGACCGATTCGTTTTCCTCTTCATAGGTCGAATAAAAATACGGGATATAGCTTTCGAATTCGGAAGCACAGGTGTCTATCATTTTATAAACGGGGAATATATCCTGCTTTTCTCTTATTTTATAGATTTCAACGCCCGTCATATCCCAGAGTTTTCCGATAAATTCGTCCGAAAAACCGAGTTTTTTGGCTGCGTAAAGAGTGTCGATATCGCCGACGTGTTCCTTTAACTTTTCTTCGGTACTGACGATATTCTTTATCTTTTCAAGGAAAAGCATATCTATTTTTGTGGCGTTGCAGATCATTCCGATGTCGGTTTTTCTGCGAAGAAGTTCCGCAATGGCATAAATTCTGTCGTCGGTGCCGTCCTTTATGTAGTTTAACATTTCGTCGTCCGAAAAGCTTTCGAACTTCTTCATGTAAAGGTGGTTTACGCCGATTTCAAGAGATCTTGCGGCTTTGAGCAAACTTTCTTCGATGGTTCTGCCTATGCTCATAACCTCTCCCGTGGCTTTCATCTGGGTCGAAAGTTTGTTGTTTGCCGAGGAAAATTTGTCAAACGGGAAACGCGGCATTTTCGTTACAACATAGTCGAGTGCAGGCTCGAAAGACGCGGGCGTGTTTGCTATCATTATCTCGTCAAGGTGCATGCCTACCGAAATTTTTGCCGAAACGCGGGCTATCGGGTAGCCGCTCGCCTTGCTTGCAAGAGCAGAAGAACGCGAAACGCGGGGGTTTACTTCAATAAGATAATAGTTGAAAGAAAGGGGGTCAAGTGCAAACTGAACGTTGCAGCCTCCTTCGATTTTCAACGCACGGATTATTTTCAACGCACTGTCGCGGAGCATATGATATTCTTTGTTTGTCAAAGTCTGCGAAGGACATACGACGATAGAGTCGCCGGTGTGAATTCCGACAGGGTCGACATTTTCCATATTACAAATGGTAATAGCGGTGTCGTTTGCGTCACGCATTACCTCATATTCGATTTCCTTGTAGCCCTTAATGCTTTTTTCGACCAATACCTGATGAACGGGGGAAAGCTCCAAAGCTCCACGCAAAATTTCTTCACATTCCTCCGCGTTGTCGGCAAATCCTCCGCCCGTGCCGCCCAAGGTAAAGGCGGGTCGCAGAACAACGGGATATCCTATTTCTTCCGCGGCTTTAAGTCCGTCTTCAAGACTTTCGGCAATTACCGACTGCAAAACGGGTTCGCCGATTTCTTCGCAAAGTTCCTTGAAAAGCTCTCTGTCTTCGGCTCTTTCAATGCTGCGGCTTGAAGTTCCCAAAAGTTCGGTGTTACATTCGCGTAAAACCCCCTTTTTTTCAAGCTGCATTGCAAGGTTGAGTCCCGTCTGCCCGCCTATTCCCGGAAGAATTGCGTCGGGTCTTTCGTAGCGGATGACGTTTGCGAGATATTCAAGGGTCAGAGGCTCCATATAAACTTTATCGGCAACGGAAGTATCTGTCATGATAGTTGCGGGGTTTGAGTTTGCAAGAATAACCTCGTATCCCTCTTCTCTGAGTGCGAGACATGCCTGTGTACCTGCATAGTCAAATTCGGCAGCCTGTCCGATGACAATAGGTCCGGATCCGATTACCAGTACTTTTTTTATATCAGTTCTCTTAGGCATTTCCGCACCCCTCCTTCATGTATTTCACAAATTCTTCAAATAAATAGCTGCTGTCCTGTGGTCCGGGGGAGCTTTCCGGGTGATATTGAACGCTGAAAATACGATCGCGTTCGCACTTTATTCCTTCGACTGTACTGTCAAGAAGATTTACATGGGTCAAAGCTAAGTCTGTGCCGACAAGAGTTTCCTCCT
>CAKSPP010000146.1 GCA_934481505.1 uncultured Eubacteriales bacterium | reverse complement strand
GTTCTTACGTCGTGGCTCATTCTGCGTAAGAAATCGGTCTTTGCGTTGTTTGCAAGTTTTTCTTTTTCGATTGCGTTTTCAAGCTGTTTTTGATATGAAATTTCCTTTTGCTTGAAATCGTTGATATCTCTTACTGTCAAGATAGCGGAACAAAGCTTGCCGTCTTTGTCGCGTTCTTTTTCTACGAGAAGATCTTGCAGCCAGAGTCCTTTAGGGCTTTGGTAAATGTAAAAAATATAGTTATTGCCGACAAGTCTGTCTCCGAGAGTTTCGGGATTGATAAATTCGGCATATTCTTTTCTGTATTCTTCGCCGACATGGTCAAGACACACCTTTGATAAGAATTCCGCTGCGGTTTCGGCACCTTTTCGCTTTCCCGTTCCGTATTTACTTTGCAGAAAATCATATGTGTTGTTTTTGAAATCAAGCAATACGCAGGAATCATATATCCTGCTTATCGCGTTTATCGTTACGTATTTATCCCTTATTTCCAAAAGGTGAGATTGGTTGGCTCTTGTTCTTAAAATTACGACAGTAAAAACGAAGATAATATATACGGCAAAGGCAACGCCCATAATGACGGCACATTCCGAAAAGACGTTCTTTGCGGGATAGAAAACGTATATTTCGTAATCGCGGTAGCCGGCTTTCCCTGCATACCACAGATATCCGTTTTCTTCTTTAAGCTGTATCAGCTTCTCCGAAACGGGCTGCTTCCCGAGTTCTTTTATAAGAGGATAAGCGTTGGCGGAATCTCCGTTTACAAGGTCAAAATTTGTTCCTATTATCTTATCGTTCTCGGTGATAAAAAGCCGTCCGTTAAGCACCGGTTCATAGCTTGCAAGCAGATTCTCGACGGTTGCCTGCTTTGTTTCCAAAACGGATTTGTTCTGTTGAAAACAGCAGAGAACCGCACCGTTCGTATCTTTTCTTCCGACGACCGCGATATCGTATATCATTCCGTTTTTTTTCGCTCTTTCGGAATATATGGTCTTCGGGTTTGCTATAACAGAACTGACGACTGTCTCTGCAATAAGATTATCCCATCCGCCTATCGCCGGCGTTTCGGTATAATAAAATTCGGTTTTAAGGTCTTTATCTATGATTTTAATTGCGGAAATTCGTTGGTTGACGGTAAAATCGTTAAGCCAGTTTGCCGGATAGCTTCCGGTATCTTTATTAAAATGAAAAGCAATTTCCGTTGCTTTTTCCGTAAGTCTTATAAGGCTTTTTACTTTATCTGCGTTTATTATTTCGTCGTAGCTTATGCACTGTTCACGCAGGTGGTCTATTGTTTTTGAGAAAGATTCGTCGGTATTTTCAAGGCTGATAAGCCTTCCGACGAAAAACGAAGCGGAAAGAACGAAAATTCCGACGGCGGCCATTGCGATAACAAATCCCGCAGTGCTTGCTTTTTTCATTTTGTTTTTCGTCGAAATCCTCCTCCTTTCAGTTCAATACTTTTTCCTAATCAAGTCCGTATTTTACGGCAATATCTTTTATCGTTCCGTCTTTTTTCATCTCGTCGAGTACTTCCGACAGCTTTTCTACGGGAAAATCCGTTTCGTCTTTTGCGAAAGCCGCTCCGAGGTTTGCGACAAGCAGAGATTCGTCAAGAATCCTGTATTCGCCCGAGTTATCGTTTATAAAGGTTGTGAGTGCGGTTTCGTGTCCCGCACAGGCATCGGTATATCCGTTGCTCATAGCCATAAAAACTTCGGATATCGTCGAAAAACAGTAAATGTTTTTGGCGGTAAAGCCGAGACTTCCGTCAAGAAGAATTTCGGCTGGCTTTGAACCGAACTGTGTCGAGACATTATGCCCCGCGATGTCCGAAAGCTTGTAAATATTGCTCTGTGCCCGGACAACTACTATCTGGCGGCTGTTGAGATAAGGACCCGCCCATTTGTAGGCGTCTTCTCTTCCGTTCATCGAAAAACTGCCCCACAGGCAGTCGACCTCTCCGTTTTCGAGAATTGAATCTTTATTGTCCCAGTCAATATTTTTGAAAACGGGTTCATAGCCTATTCTTCGGCAGGCTTCGGTTGCAATTTCGACATCAATACCTGTCGGATTTCCCGCGTTGTCAATATAATTGTAAGGCTCGTAATAGTCGCTTCCGATAACAAGTTTCGGAAGATTTTTCGTTTCTTCGGTTTTAGTTCGGCAGGCGGAAAGAAGAAAAACAGCCGAGAAAAGAACCGTGACGACAAGGACTGCCGCTTTTATTTGTCTTTTCACAACGCACCTCCGTCTTCGGAAGAGTAAACATCTTTGAGTCTGTCCTTTATTTCGGTGAAACATTCGAGAATTACGGGGTTAAACGCTCCGCATTCGCCGTTAAGGATCATTTTCGCGGCGTCTTCATGAGAGTACGGACCCTTGTAGCATCTGGTGCTTACAAGAGCGTCGTAGACATCGGCAACGGAAACCGCCTGTGCCGAAAGGGGAATTTCGTCTCCCTTGAGCCCGTCCGGGTACCCCGTTCCGTCATAACGCTCATGGTGCGAACGGCAGATTTCTTCTGCGGTTTTGACAAGTGGCTCGTTTTCGTAAATTCCGAGACCTTTGAGTATTTTTTCGCCGAGAACCGTATGCTTTTTCATTATTTCGAATTCCTCGGGCGTAAGTTTTCCCTTTTTATTGAGAATTTTATCGTCGATAGCAATTTTCCCGATATCATGAAGGGAACTTGCCGTTGCAATAAGCTCACATTCCTGCCTTGAAATGTGATACTTGTCTGTTTTTTCTGCAAGTTTGTCAACAATCAGGCGGACAACTTCGTTTATATGCAGAACGTGAGGCCCGCTTTCTCCGTTGCGGCAGCCGACGATATTGCTTAAAATATCGATCATCATGTTGTCGTGCTTTTCTTTATCACGGGACTGCTGTCTTATCATTCGGATAAGTCTTCTCTGTTTTGCGTAAAGTCTTATCGTGTTTGTGACTCTTCTGCGGATGACTTCGGTATCGAACGGGCGTTTTATGTAGTCCGAAACATTGAGGTCGTATGCCTTTCTGATATTCGAATCGGAATCGTCGCTTGAAATCATAATTACCGGAATATCTTCGATAAGGTGCGAGTCGTTCATATACGAAAGAACTTCAAATCCGTCCATTACCGGCATTATTATATCAAGAAGAACGAGCGAAACGCCTGTTCCGTATTGAGCCAGAAGGTCAAGGCACTGTTTTCCGTTTTCCGCTTCGAGAATGCTGAAATTTTCCGAAAGTATTTCCGAAAGGATAAGCCTGTTGAGTTCGGAATCGTCGACGATAAGAACAAGCGGCTTCGGTTCTTCGGTTTCTTCCTCATTTTCGGATGTTCCCGTAACTACCGCGTTTTTGCGGTTCTTTGCCCTATACATATATCCGTCGGCACGGGTAACCGCATCGCTCACGGTTTCGTTGTCGGCTATGATCCCGCCGATACTTACAGAAAGTTTTATGTTCGGATTTTCGGGAATGACCGTTTCATATGCTTCATTTCTGATGTTCTCGAGAAGTTTTGCAAAATTTTCGGGGTCCGTTCCCGAAACGATAAGCAGAAATTCGTCTCCGCCGTATCTTACGAGAATATCTTTACTCTTCAAATGCCTTCTCAGAATTTTGCCGAGAGTTTCGAGAGCCTTGTCGCCTGCGGAATGTCCGTAGGTGTCGTTGCAGAGCTTGAAGTCGTCAAGATCCATCATTGCAATGCCTGCCGAAACGGTCTTGTTCTTTATG
>CAKSPP010000145.1 GCA_934481505.1 uncultured Eubacteriales bacterium | reverse complement strand
AAGCTTGTTTGCAGCCCCGTAACCGTTCTGGGCGGGAGAACCCAAAACCATACTGCCGTTTGCGGTAAGGTCAAAGCTTACAACCGCACCCTGCATAACGATAATTCCTATCGCCAAAATGGAAAATTGCAGTCCCAGCGGAACGCCCTGTTTTAAGTGTTCGGCAACCGCCCTTTTCGAGACTTTAAGGTCGCTCTTTTCAAGCCGCAGTTCCTTATATTTAATAAAGGTATATGCCGTGCAGCCGATAACGCTCAAAAACTGTGCGAGAATCGTCGCCGCGGCGGCTCCTGCGGGTCCCATTCCGAAAACCGCAAGGAAAAGCAGGTCAAGAACGACATTTAAGACCGTTGAAATTATAAGGAAGACAAGCGGCGTTACCGAGTCTCCGTATGCACGAAGCACTCCGCAGATAAAGTTATAGCCCATCTGAGCGGCAATGCCTATAAATATGATAAGGCAATAGATATAAGCGGCGTCGTAAACTTCTTTATTTGCGGGCGTGACATTTATAATTCCGAGAAGCCACGGCAGCAAAAGAATCGAAACGACGGTCAAGACAGCCGAAATAACGACCGAAAGATAGGTCTGGCAAACAAAAGAGCGGCGAACGCCTCTTGTGTCTTTTCCGCCAACGCATTTCGCGGTTATTACAGAAAAACCTGCGGTGCAGCCGAACGCAAACTGCAAAAATATAAATGTAAGGGGAAATGTGTCGTTTACCCCCGCAACTTCCGACGCGGTAAGCACCTGTCCGCAGATAACGGCGTCGGTTAAAATATAAATCTGCTGTAAAAAATACGAAATCATTATCGGGGCGGCATAACGCATGATAACACGCCACGGAGTTCCCGAAGTCAGATCGACGGGCTTTGAAAGCCTTGAAAAAAGTCCTTCTTTTCTTTCCGTAAAAATCACTCCTCAACGACATTATATAAATCTTTTTTGAAAATTCAAGAGTGTTTTCAAAAAATTAAAAATTAAGGGGTGCCGATTTGCGGCACCCCTGTGGCAGACGGTTCGTCGGTTATAAAAACCGAATTATTTTTTATTATTCCTGTTTTTCTGAACGTAGAGTTGATTTGCGTAGACGCTCGCACCTGCCGCAAGAACTCCCTGAGTCACAGAACTGAAAACCACGCCGAAGATATCCGACGGAAGACGGGGACTGTCGGAGGAAAATTCCCACGCTGCCGACAGGATAATTCCGATAATACCGAGAAGTGCCGGAATGTGTCGGTTGTGAACTCTGCTCTTCTTTAACCCCTCTCCGATAAGATAGAGAACGGGAATGAGGATAACCATTTCCGCCCGGAGATAATCGTTGAAGTCCGTAGTAACTCCCCCTTTCGGGAAAAGTGTAAGCCGTTGGGCGAAAAGAGAGGCTTTCCGATAATTTTCGCCGAATTACGGCATTCTTTTTCCGAGAGGATAAAAAGCTATTCAGTATCGGGCTGCGTTTCCGAAGTTATTCCGTCTGCCGTTCTTCGAAATTTTCTTTTTCGCCTCCGTTATTTTAACACTTTAACGGGACGGAAAATTTCCTTTTAGGCGGACGGTCTTTCGTATTTTCCGATTATTTTCCGAAGAAAATGTCTGTCGTCGCTTTCGCATTTCTGATAAAGGGTTTTGAGAAAGAGAATTTCGCCGTCGGACATATACATCTTTTCCATTGCGTAGTCGCCCGTCATATAAACGCCTCCGCCGTAAGCCCCTCTTCTCGTGTAAAGGGGGACGGTTCGGCTCACGGCGTCGATATCGCGTCTTACGGTCTTTTCCGAAACATTGAATTCAAAAGCAAGGTTTTCGGTCTTTTCGTAACGGCGGCTGCACATAATTCGGATAAGTTCGAGTCTTCTTTCGGCAGTTTTCAAGAATACCTCCTTCTTCTCCCGAAGAAATTATAGCCTGCAAACGGGCTTTTCCGCAACACGGTTTGGGCGTTTTCTTAAAATCTTGCCCGAACCGTTTCTTTCGAGGCGGTCTTTTATGAATATTTCGTTCGGAAGCATATAAGGCGGCAAATTTTCGCGGCAGACGGAATAGACATCGGCGGAAGATAAATTCCCCGCAACCGAAAGCCCGATTTTCACCGTTCCGCTGTCTTTATAGCCGTAAGCGGCGGCTTCTTTTATCCGAGGGTCGGTTTTTACGGCGTTTTCAATCTCGGTCGGATAGATATTCATTCCGCCCTTGATTATCATGTCGTCGCTCCTGCCGAAAATTTTAAGAAGACCTTCGGCGTTTATTTTGGCTATATCCCCGGTGCAGAGCCAGCCGTTTTTTATTTTTGCGGCGGTCGCCTCGGGATTTTTGTAATAACCCGAAGTGACGTTTTTTCCTCTTACCCAGAGGATATTTTCGCCTTTTTCGTTGAGCCGAAGTCTGATTTCGGTATGTTTAAGCGGAAACCCGACAAAATCGGGATATTTTTCAAAAAGAGACGGCGGCAAAGCGGCGACTCTCGGCGACGCCTCGGTAAGCCCGTAAACATGGTGAATTTCGGCGGTCGGAAACGCTTTTCTTATAAATTCGCCCGTCTTTTTATCCATACATTCGCCGCTTATCGCGATTTTTTTAAGCGGAATATTTTTCCCCGTCGCCGCAAGGAGCGAAAGCAGAGTAGGTGTCCCGCAGAAAACTGTTGCTCCGCTCTTTTTTATAACCGACGGCAGCCGCAGAGGGTCGAACACTTCCGAATAAAAGCGGATATCCGCTCCCGCGAAAAGCGAAACCAGAAATTCGCCCGTAAGCACCGCACAGTGGTAAAGCGGACGGGAAATAAGGATTGTGTCCGCCAGAGAAACTCCGAAATATTCAAGAATATCGAAGACATTAGTAAGAATATTTTCCTCGCTCAACACAACGCCTTTCGGGCTTCCGGTCGTCCCCGAAGTACACATTATAAGAGCCGTGTTTTCGGGACGCACGGTGCGGGGAAAAAGATGTTCGGTTTTTCCGCCGTCCGAAAGCAAAAGGTCGGGACGGATCTCGTTTATAATTCCGTCGCAATGCTTTTTTCCGTATCTTTCCGAAAGAGGAACCGCCGTTTTTTTTGCAGCAAAGCAGGCAAGCAGCCACAACGCCGCTTCCGTTTCTTCTTTGCAAAAAATTGCACAGCAGCTTGCTTTTTTGAGTTTTTTTGCACGCTCCTCCGCAATTTTGAGGACTTCTCCGAATGAAAAAAGTTTATTTTTTTCGCCGAGCGTTTTATCGGCGTTTTTTGTGAGTGCTTTCCGGATTTCTTCCCAAAGCATATTATTCTTCCTTTCTGAAAATAAGGTCGCAGATATCCCCCGCGGTCGTAAGCGTGAGTTCTTCCCTCGGAGTTATTTCAACGCCGAAATTTTCTTTGATTTTCGAAGTCGACAAAAAGAGGTCGGTTTTCAGTCTGTCTTCGCGGCGGACGGTTCGCTTTTCGCTTAAAAGCCGCAGTTTTTCAAGGGTTTTCTTTTCCGAAACCGCCTTGTTTACGGCCGAAAGCACCTTTGCGAAACTTTCGTCCTCCGTTTCTTCGGTGTTTATAAGCACCCCGCCGTTTTTATTGCAAATTTCGATATATTCGTCGCGGAGAGCGTATTGCAGCCCCATATCTATGTAGCGGTTCTTTTCTTCGGGGCGGCGGCGGACTCTGCCGACGGCGACGGGAACGGGAACATCGAAAAAGAAGGCAACATCGGGTTTTATTATATGACTTGCAATCTCATAGATCCATTCGTCGTTCTTATAGCCTCTTGCACGGAGATTTGCAAGGCAGGAAT
>CAKSPP010000144.1 GCA_934481505.1 uncultured Eubacteriales bacterium | reverse complement strand
TCTATATACATTGACTTGACCTGATCCCCGTTAAACCTTATGCTTGCAGCGTTTTCAAGGATACTCATTACTGAACCTCCGTCCAAAGCTGATAGACGCCGGTTGTACCGTCGGCATAATTTACTTCGAGAGTCGCTGCGGAATGAGAAGAAGCAAGATATCCCTGCATCACGGGAAAAGACGGATATCGGGTATTGCCGTAAACGGTATCGGGATCAAACGCCGTAACTTTGTTTTCGGTTTTTTCTCTTTCCGAAACAAAATCGTAAACAGCCTTTGCCGACGGATAGTCTTCGTTATCCGATTCATCGTCGATCGATGTGACTTTATTGTCCGTCGTTTCGAAACGCTGTTTGACAATATACATTGCGGTGCCCCTTGTGCTGAAAACCTCATCATCTCCGATATTGTCTCCATGATTGAAAGATTTCTTTACCGAGCTTTTATCAAATTTCCCGGCAAGTTCTGCCGACACATAATCCGCAACGGCACCGACATTCGGATATTTTTCCGCACGGTCCGCGGCACTTTCATTGCCGGTTATCACCGACACTTTGTTTAAGGTTGTTTCGGCGGGATTTTCGTTAGAAGTAACATTTACATTGTTCTGATTCATGACAGAACCTCCTTTATTTTTTTCCGTATTTCATTCCGCATAAATTGACAAGCCTGCCTATTTATGCTAAAATGCCTATGACGGTTTGAGTTTATTATAAAGCATATATCTGTCTGCCGAAAGACGGTTTAGTATTTTTATAAATATCGGACATCTCCGATAAGGAGGGATAAATTATGATTTGGTGTATAGAAGACGACGCAAGCACCCGCGATATAGAGGTCTATGCTCTTAAACAGACGGGATTTGACGCCTGCGGATTTGAAGACGGACAGGCGATGTCCGAACGGTTAAAAACAGAAAGACCCGAGCTCATAGTTCTCGACGTAATGCTTCCCGGCAAAGACGGCGTCGAAATTCTGAAAGAACTGAAAAAATCGCCCGAATATGCCGACATTCCGGTAATAATGGCGACGGCAAAAGGCGAAGAATACGACAAAATAAAAGGACTTGATTCGGGAGCCGACTATTATCTGACAAAGCCTTTCGGGGCGATGGAATTCGTTTCCTGCGTCAAAGCGGTCCTGCGAAGATACAAGCCGAAGAACGCGAAAACCATTGAAAACGGCGGATTAAAACTCGACGACGACGCTCACACGGTTTTTGCGGACGGAGAAAAAATCGTTCTTACATATAAGGAATTTGAGCTTCTTAAGCTCTTTATGTCGAACCCCGGGAAAGCGTTCACAAGAGATATGCTTTTCAACGAGATATGGGGAATGGACTTCTGCGGAGAGACAAGAACCGTCGACATGCACATTCGGACGCTCCGCCAGAAGATAGGAAAATACGGAGAGAAAATAGAAACGGTAAGAAACGTAGGCTACCGTTGGGAACAGTAAAATGACAGGAAAAATATTCAGAGCAATCCTTACCGTTGCGGTAACGGTGCTTTTCGCCTCAGTCATAATGATAACCGGCGTTATCTACGGCTATTTCGGAAACATCGAAAGAGAAAGGCTTTCCGACGAAGCCTTGATTGCCGCGGCGGCGTTTGAAAAGGGCGGAACGGAAGTTCTTTCGGAAATAAACCCCGAAAATTACCGAATAACCCTTATCGATACCGACGGAACGGTCGTTTTCGACACAGAAAAAGACCCTGCGGAGCTTGAAAATCACGCAGACCGCGAAGAGATAAAAGAAGCACTTGAAACGGGTTCGGGAGAAAGCACGAGATATTCTTCGACACTTACAGAAAAGACGATATATTGTGCGAAAAGGCTTTCGGACGGCAGAGTTTTAAGAGTTTCGACAAGCTATGCGACGGTCGCCGTTCTGATGCTCGGAATTCCGCAGCCGATAATAATTGTCATAATAATCGCGGTCGCGGTTTCGGCTTTTCTCGCAAACAAACTTGCAAAAAAAATCGTCAAGCCGATAAACGAACTTGACCTTGAAAAACCGCTTGAAAACAAGACTTACGAAGAGTTGAAACCTCTGCTTATAAGGCTCGACGACCTGCATATCGAAGTTTCGGAGCAGTTAAAGAAACTAAGACAGAAAACGGACGAATTCACGCAGACAACCGAAAATATGAAAGAGGGACTTATCCTTCTTGACGAAAAATGCGAAATTTTAAGCATAAATCCTGCGGCGGAAAAGCTTTTCGGCGATAACGGAAACCTGCTCACCGAAAGGATTCTTTCTTCGGTAAAGAAAGCCGAAAAAGACGGGCAATGCGAAATTTCGAAAGAAATAAACGGCAGAGAATACCGTTTTGACATAAGCCGGATAGACAGCGACGGCACGGTTGCGGGCTTTGTTATTTTAGCGTTTGACGCGACAGAACAGACCTTTGCGGAAAGAAACCGCAGAGAGTTTACGGCAAATGTTTCGCACGAACTGAAAACGCCGTTGCAGGGAATTATCGGCAGTGCGGACCTTATTCAGTCGGGAATGGTAAAACCAGAAGACATGCCCAGGTTTGTCGGACACATACAAAAAGAGGCGTCGCGGCTGCTCGCTCTTATCGAAGACATAATCAGGCTTTCGCAGCTCGACGAGCAAAACGATATGCCGACCGAGGAAGTCGACCTTTTCGAAACCGCAAAAGAGGTTCAGGCAACGCTTGAAAACGCGGCAAAAGAAAAGAATGTAACTATATCCCTCACAGGCGAAAAAACCGAAATGCACGGCGTAAAACGGCTTATTTACGAAATTGTCTATAACCTTTGCGACAACGCGATAAAATATAACGTCGACGGCGGAAAAGTCGATATTTCGGTTTCTTCCGACGGCAAAAACGCGAAAATCAGAGTTGCGGACACCGGAATAGGGATTCCGCCCGAACACCGAGACCGCATTTTCGAACGCTTTTACAGAGTCGACAAGAGCCACTCGAAAGCGTCGGGCGGCACGGGGCTCGGACTTTCAATAGTCAAACATGCGGTTCAATATCACAACGGCAAAATCACGCTTGAAAGCGAAGTCGGGAAAGGTACGACCATTACCGCAGAATTTCCGATATAAAATTTAAGGACACAGATTTTCTGTGTCCTTTATTTTTTATTGTTCGGGAATTTCGCTCGGCAGATCGACGATTATCGGTTCGTGGTGAAGAGCCGGAAGGACCTTTTCGAAAAGGTCTTTCATCGAAAAGCGTATGCTTGAAGTCGACTTGCAAGGGTGGCAGCTGATGACGTCTTTTTTTAGGATATCGCGGTCGATTATAAGCGTGACATCGTTATCTTTGTCGTTTATCAGCCCGAGAACCGAGCAGGAACCGGGATAAAGATCGAGATATTTGACCATATCTTCGGCGGAAGCAAAAGAAAGCCTTGCCGAATTTATCTGTTTTGAAAGGAATTTCGTTTTGAAAATCTTATCACCCGGCATAACCAAAAGATAAAATTTCGTCTTCTGGGTGTTGCACAAAAACAGATTTTTCTTTATATCGGTGCCGAGAACCTTGCCGACGGCGACGCACGCTTCCATGGTGTCGGTCGGATGATGGTCGACGCGGTAATATTCTATTCCGAGGTTATCGAGAAAATCGTAGCAACGCTCTTCCCTGTCTTCCCTTTTGTCTTCGGGTCTGCCTTTGAAAAGTTCGCTTATCATATCAAATCAACCGCCTTTATAAGAGAATTTATTTTTTCGTAGTTTTTGCTTTCGGGAATTTCCTGATGTCCGCCGGTATATAAAAGGC
>CAKSPP010000143.1 GCA_934481505.1 uncultured Eubacteriales bacterium | reverse complement strand
CTGTGTGAAAGTGTGTTCTGCTTTCTCCGAAATGTCGCCGCAGGCACATTCGTGCCGGTGATTTGTTTCGTCATATTTCCATACAGTACCGTAGCTATGGCTATGTTCCGGCGTCATTGTAAGGTCGGTGAGAACCCACATAGTCCCGTCGGAACCGTCGCTTGTGTCGCCTTCATAGCGTTTGTAATTCACAAATTCGCCGTTGATTTTCAGCTTGGTTTCGGGGCCGAATACATAGCGGTCGCCATAAATAGTCGTCAAATACACACCGTAGTGATAAGTCTTTCCTGCTTCAAAAGAGGTGATTTTGTTTTCATAGAAATTTCCGAAGTCCGTAGACATCGCACCTGTTTTGCCGTCAAACTCCCACCACTCGCAGCGGTATGCATAGTCTGCACCGTCGGGAACCTTGCCGGTGAACACGGGCTTGTCGCCGTCCTTGAAGCTGACGGTGACATCGCTAATCTCCACCACATCAATGACGGACACGGTAAGAATAGTAATCGTTTTAACGGCAGGGATATACATTGAACCGCCGACGAAAGGTGCCGATACTTTCTGTCCGTTTACCGTAATGACGGTTTCTTCGCTGAAAGAATATCCGTCTTTCGGCTTCAACATGAGGGAATAAACATATTTTTTGCCGCTTTCAAACTCGGTAATTGTCGGCAGAGAGCCGTGCGAGCCGTTATCGGAATACCACGCGGCGACAGGTTCATTGTTTTCAAACTGCTGCCAGCACTCATATGCAATCTCGTATTTGTCCTGATCGACAGCCGCCGCCTGTGCAGTTGCCTGAGGTGCGTCGCCCGACTGATAGTTGAATTTTACATTCTCGATATTTGCCGATGTGATATCGGTCGGGGCTGAAGTGGGAGTCCAACGTGCTGTCAGAGTAATATTCGAGGCGACATTTGAATCAAAGGTATACAGCATATCTCCGAGATACCATCCGACGAAATCATAGCCGTTCTTTTTCGGGTCGGCAGGCTTTATTGCCGGAGCATTCCGCAGCTTCTGCTCGGGTACGGTGCTGCCGCCGTCGGAATCAAAAGTTACGGTGAATTCATCAAAGGAATAGGGGAAAACTCCGCAGTCTTCAAAAGTTCCGCCGGTCATGGTGACCACAGCTTCATCGTTTCTGCCGTATACCGCAATTCCGACGCCGCCAAAATCCACTTTGCAGCTTTTTATCGTGCCGCCGGTCATGGTGAAATGACCGTTTCCGTAAATATTTACAGCTCCGCCGTTTGCTCCGGCAGAACAATTTTGAATAACACCGCTGTTCAGTTCAAAAGTGCCTTTTTGCTTGATAAATACAGCTCCTCCGTCATCGTCGGCTCTGCAATTAGCTATTGTGCCGCCGTTCATAATGAAAGTGCAGCCGCTGCCGATGTCCACCGCTCCTGCGTCGTCGAAGGCTTTGCAGTCCATGATGGAACCGCCGTTCATAACGAACTTTCCGTACTTGACAGGCGTTTCCGCCACTCCGGTGTTGGAAACATCCACAGCTCCGCCGTCGCCGTCGGTCGTACAGTTAACAATGCTGCCGCTTTCCAAGACAAGAGTGCCACCGCTGACATCAAATCCGCAGTTTTTGTTCTGTCCGTCGATTTTGCCGCCGGTGCCGCGGTCTTTTACTGTCAGATTTCCGCTGCTTCTTATCAGAAATATATTCTCATCCGTCGAACTGCAACTAACGGTATATCCGTTCAGATCAAGCGTCACGGTACGGGCAACTTCAAGCTCCCAATCGGTCTCGATGTTGTCGCCGAGCTTAATCTCGGTGCAGTCCGCATTTTCAAGAGCCGCTTTCAGTTCCGATAAATTCCGAACCGTCGTACTTGCAGCAAATGCCGTAACGGGCAAAAGCGACAGTACCAGGCACAGCGTAAGAAAAACTGTCAGCAGCTTTGTTTTTATGGCTGTGGTTTTCATAATGATTTACTCCCTTCTGCGGGGAACCCGCAATAAAAACTCTTTCGGAGTTCGGTTTGCATTCCCTATATCATATAGTGTCGTGATTTATGACACGGTAATTATATCATATAAAGAAGCAGAATTCAGTATATTTTCCGAAATGGCAATTGCCACTTCGGAAAATGTCTCGACGATTACAAACCTCGCCGTCATTTCGGCAAAAACTTTGGAGGGTATTTTCTTCCCTGATTTTGCCATGCAAAATTACAGGTGGTCGTTTTCTTTAATGCTCTTTATCTGCGAAGCCGTCCTTGCCGTTCCTCTTTTTCTCTATATAAAAAAGGTGTATGCCCCCGCGGTCGAAAAAGAGCCGTCGGGCTTTGAGTGGCGGTATCTCTGTCTTATTCCGGCAACCTTTTACGTCATGTGGTATTACGCCTTTTACGGAAATATTTCGCGGAGCAGTCTTGAAATCGCTCTGCGGCCGAAAAACACGCTGTTTCTCATTGTTATAAATATCGGGGCAGCTCTTATATATTATATTGTCACACGACTTATTTCTGAACAGAACAAGTCGCTTGAACTCAAAGAAAAGAACCATCAGCTCATAATGCAGTCTATGCAGTATGAAAATCTCCGCGAGAAGATAACCGACGCAAGAAGAGCAAAACACGATGTGAGGCACCATATAGCCCTTATGCAGGAATACCTGAATAACGGGGAACTCTGAAACATACGGGCACGGGAAAGCTTATCTCGACAAAGCACAGCGGAATAGGCCTCGGAACACAGTCGGTAAAAAGTATCGCCGAAAAGTACGGCGGCGTCTGCCGCTTCGAAACCGAAGACGGAATGTTTTGTGCGTCCGTCCTTATTTCTTCAAAATAATTCCGGACAGCAAAAAAGCAGGACACTCTCGGAGTGTCCTGCTTTTTCTTTTATAATATTATTTTTTGATAAGTTTAATGAATTTTTTATAGGTCTTTTGCATTGCGGGCAGGCATTTTTTCATAAATGCGTATCTGCCCTTGTTTATTTTCAGTTCGAACTCCCCTGCAAATTCAACGATTATCGGGGAAAACGTTTCTTTGAAGCGATAAAGTCCGTCGTCGAAAGTGCCTGCAAGTCCTCCGAGATTCAAGAAATCGGAGCCGTTTTCGGCTGCCGCAAGGCAGGACGCCGCAATAACGCAGCGGGGTGCGTTAAAGGACGAGAAGACCGAAAGGTCGCTTCCCGCATAAAGATATTCGGTGATTTTTACGCCGTCGGTGTTCGGAGGAAAGATATTGAGAGCCGCCGCGAGAGGCACCTTTTCTCCCCTGTTTTCGAGGGTATCTTTCGCCTCTTTTAAGAAAGCGTCGGCATTTTCGACATTCTGAGGTTCTTTTTCGATTTTATTTTCAAGATTTGCAAGATATGTTTTTATGTCGCAATACTCCGTTCCAAGATAAAATTTATCGCCGAAGCTTTGTTTCATAAGAGCGAAATAGTTTTCGCCGCGTAAAGAAATATGCTGTCGCTGTTCGGTATTCGAAAGCATTTTTTTGAAAGCCGAAACATCGTCCGTTTTTTCAAAGGACATTCCGCGAAATTCGCAGAATTTGCCGAAATAGCGGCGGTTTGCCGACTTGAAATTCTTTCTTAATTCTTCGACCGAAAGAGGTGAGCCGTCCGCCTTTTTAAGGGGAATCATCGCGTTATAACGCGGCTGCAAAGCGGAATGAAGGTCTTTGCCGAAGCCGCCGTGGATAAAGCCCGCGGAAACGAGATTTTCAAAGTCTTGTTTGCCTTTTTCGGTGTCTATCGGGTCAAAAAAGTTTTCTTTCGGAAGTTTCGGAAGAGTTTTCCCGACGGGGATTTCGGGGTCGCACACAAAAGAAGAAACG
>CAKSPP010000142.1 GCA_934481505.1 uncultured Eubacteriales bacterium | reverse complement strand
CTTCTTTATATTTCGACGCTTCTCAATGCGGTAGCCCGTGCCGTTCAGTTTACCGAACAGTTTCAACGCGGACTTTCGGGTTTTCAGAGGTATACCGAAATTATGGATACCCCCGCGGAAATCGTCGACTGCCCCGACGCTGTGTCTGTCGAAAATGTAAAGGGCGATATCGCTTTTAATAATGTTACTTTCAGCTATTCCGAAGGCTCGGGCGAAGTTCTTACTCATATCGATTTGAAAGTCAAAAGAGGGGAGACCGTCGCGATTGTCGGACCGTCCGGCGGCGGAAAAAGCACTCTTTGCAGCCTTATTCCGCGTTTTTACGATGTCGACGACGGCAGCATAACCCTTGACGGCACGGATATCCGAAAAATCACGCAGAAATCTTTAAGGGAAAATATCGGAGTTGTTCAGCAGGATGTTTATCTGTTCGGTGGAACTATCCGTGAAAATATCGAATACGGCAAACCCGGAGCGTCTTTTGAAGAAATAGTCGAAGCCGCCAAAAAGGCGGGAGCCGACGGATTTATTTCGGAACTCGAAAACGGGTACGATACCGATGTCGGCGAACGCGGCGTCAGACTTTCTGGCGGACAGAAACAGCGAATAGCCATAGCCCGCGTCTTTCTTAAAAATCCTCCGGTGCTTATTCTCGACGAGGCAACCTCCGCACTTGATAATGAAAACGAAAAAATCGTTCAGAAGTCTCTTGAAATGCTTTCGGAGGGCAGAACCACATTTATTATAGCACACAGACTTACAACCGTGAAAAATGCGTCCGAAATCATCGTTCTTACCAAAAACGGAATAGAAGAAAAGGGAACACATTCCGAGCTTATAAAAAAGGGCGGCATTTATTCGGAACTGTATGCTCTTTATTCGACATAATGTCACATTTGCAATTATGTCAATCCTTAAAATTTGTTGCTGTTTCGTAGATTTTGCGGAATAGCTGAATATTTTTGTTGAAAACTGAAATACGGCAAAAAAACGAAAGTTTTCATAAAGTTCACAAAATACACACAAAAACCCCTTGAATTTTCTTTTCAAATATGTTACAATTTGTTTACAGAAAAGGGGTGATACCGATGCAGCAGCTTTCAGCAATAACCGAACTTGAAATTATAGACACTATTCCTCCATTAACGGCGGATACGATGTTCTATGTTTACGCAGGGCTTGCTCTTCTTTCTCTCGCCTGTATCGGCTTCATTATTTTCATGTGGAACAGGGGCGGCAAACGCCGCAACAAAAAGGATTGACTACTCCAAGTTGAGATAGATTAGTGTTGGTTGGAAAAAACGCACCCATTCGGGTGCGTTTTTTCTCTTGACAATATCGGCGAAGAATGATATAATCTATCTAATTTCAGAAAAAACGGAGAGAATTATGAAAAGATTTATTTCCGCGGCAATTGCCGTAATACTTGTTTTTTCCTGCTTTACATTTGCTTTCGGAGCGGAAGAAGCGGAAAAATCAATAAAAATAACTTTAAGAATAGAGGGTGTAAAAGATACCCTGTATAATAAAGAAGTCGATGTCAAGTATACAACCGACACCGTAACTTTGAAAGACGCACTCCTGCTTGTCGATAAACAGGAATCCGAGCTTGAAATGAAAGGTATCGAAGACGGCTATATCAACGATATAAACGGAGAAGTCGCAGGCTCTTTCGGCGGATACGACGGCTGGATGTTTGCGGTAAACGATGTTGTGGCGGCTTCGGGAATTTCGGATATAACCTTAAAAGACGGCGACAAAATAGTCTTTTACTATGCCGATTATCCCTGTCAGTATACCCTTATAGATTCCGATAAGGCAAGGGACGGAGTTGTTCGTTTTTACAGCATTGAAAAGGAATACGGAGACAACGGGGAGGTTATAAGGGAATATGAATCTCCGATAACCGACGCGTCCGTCGTTTTCAATTCCGTTTCTTATACGACCGACGGCAATGGTGAAATAAATGTCGGAAGAAAGCTTACAAACGGCGATTATACCGTTTCTTTTGAGAAAAATAAAACTACCGATAATGGAAATCTGCCGGTGGCTGTCAGACTTAAAGATTTCAAACTTATCGTTTCCGATAAAGTCGAGGCTCCGAACCTCGTGCTGTATATTATAGTTACGGTTATCGTCGTTCTGCTTATCGCCGCAGGTACGGTTCTACTTATGATTAACAAAAGGAAAAAGGCATAATTTTTATCCCGCAGAACAACAACTGCGGGATGATTTTTTTTGTATAAGATACACATAAAAAGCATGAAAAGTGAAATTTATGTGTCTTTTCGGTAAAATATATAGATTTTTGCTTCTGTATATGGTATAATTTTTTCAAATAAATTTATGGAGGAATGTTTTTATGAAAAAAGTTTTAGCAATCTTTCTTTCGTTGATCATGGTTTGTGCCTTGTTCGCAGCCTGCGGAGAGGACGGCGGAGAAGCATCCGATACCAAAGTCGCATATGTTCTTACCGAAACCGGTGATACATATTCTCAGGGACTCGGAAGCAGCTTCAAGACCGCTTTTGAAAAAGCCGGCGGAACCGTTATTCAGGAATCTTTCCCGAAGAACACTTCCGACTTTTCCGCTTACATTCAGAAGGCGATAGACAAAAAAGCAAACGTTATCTTTGCTCCTAACTCTATCACCGTAGCGTCGAACCTTATCAAACAGGCTGCCGATGTCGGAATCGAAATCCCCATTCTCGCAGGAGACACTTGGGAATCTTCCGTTATTCTTGATGCAGCAAAAGGCACCGGACTTGATGTCTACTGCTCCACATTCTTTGACGAAAACGACAATACCACCGAATACGCCGCAAAATTTGTTTCGGGTTTCAAGGCTTGGCTTGAAGAAGACAATGCCCGCAAGACCGAAAACGGAGGAAACACCATAGTTGCAGCAGTTTCGGCTCTCGGCTTTGACGCATACAATGTTGCATACGCAGCAATCGAAGCGGCTGCCGCTGAAAAGGGCGAAGCTCTCACATCCGTTGATGTAGCAAAAGCTCTTTGGTCTCTTGACTATAAAGAAGCCGTTACCGGCGAAATCAAATTCGATAAAAACGGTGATGCTATCAAATCCAGTGCTTACATAAAGAAAGCAAAGGCTGACGGCTCTGCCTTCGAATTTGTTAAACTCCAGACCGTTGAAAACAACGCAGAACAGGGAACTGCTCCCGCTTACGATAAATCCGGTATAGCTCTTGATACCGCAAACAAGAAAATCGTTATCGGTGTTTACGAACCGACTTCCGGAGACAATGCGGCAGGCGGAAAACAGGAAGTTCTCGGTGCCCGTTATGCAAATTCTCTCAAACCGACAATCAAGATCGACGATAACGAATACACAATCGAGCTTTATGTCAGCGACAACGCTTCTTCCGAAGATAAGGCAGTTTCCGCAGCTTCCGCAATAGTTGCTCAGAACGCTCTCGTATCTCTCGGTTCTTACGGCTCCGGCGTTTCCATTGCCGCAGCTTCCACCTTTGCCGACGCAGGTCTTCCCGCAATCGGCGTTTCCTGCACGAACTCCGCGGTTACCGAAGGTCAGGATTACTACTTCCGTACCTGCTTCCTCGATCCTTTCCAGGGTTCTGTTATGGCAGACTTTGCACTGTCCCTTATAAATGCAAAATAATTTCAGATCTTGCTGTTTTATTTGCGGCGGGTAATCCTACCCGCCGCAATGCAGTTAAAAAAAGAGGTTAAATTTTCTATGAGCAATATCTTTCCCTATCTTGTAAGAGGTCTTGCGGTAGGTGGACAGTATGCACTTATAGCGATAGGCTATACGATGGTTTACGGAATTCTGCGT
>CAKSPP010000141.1 GCA_934481505.1 uncultured Eubacteriales bacterium | reverse complement strand
CTTCTCTATGGGAATACTCAAAGCGAGATTCGACACGAAGATTTACTACTTTAACTATTCGATGTTTCTGCTTGACGCAAACGGACATGTTGTTGCGGGGTATAATACGGACGGAATAAACGCCGAAAATTCGGAGCTTAACGAAATATTCGAAAAGAATGTCGAACAGCCCGGCTCGAAAGTAATAACGATAGCCGATAAAGACTATTCCTTTTACATCAAGCCGATAATCAACTTTTACAGCGGAAATGTCGTCGGATATGTCGCTCCGTTTTATTCGGCAAAACCGCTTGTAAACGACGATGTTCTTGTCACGTTCTGCATTTTCACAGTATGTATCGCCGCATTTTTCTCGATAATTCTCGGCTGTCTTCTTTCATGGCCGCTCACGACGAACATATATAAACTGAAAAAGAGAACAAAGCTTATCGCGGAACGGAAATATGACGAATATGTTCCGATAAAATCAAACGACGAATTAAAAGAACTTTCAAACAGTATTGAAGACATGGTGACAAGTCTTAAAGAATACGATCTCGGTCAGAAAATGTTTTTGCAGAATGCTTCCCACGAACTTCGCACGCCGCTGATGTCGATACGCGGCTATATGGAGGGGATTTCCGACGGAGTTTTCGATTATGACAAGATAAGCCCCGAAATTACCGCACAGGTAGTAAGACTCGAAAAAATCGTCGAAGAAATTCTTTATCTTTCGAAAATCGAAACAGCTCACGTTATGGATATCGAAAAAATGAAGATATCCGACCTTTACAGAGAAGTCGAAAGCAGGGTCAGAGGTCTTCTCCGGGAAAGCGGAAAAGAACTTGAAATCAAGTCCTTTGAAGACGGAGAAATATCGGTTGACGGAGACAATTTTGCAACCGCGATAACGAATATCATTTCGAACTGTTCGAGATATGCAAAAGAAAAAATCGTTCTTGAAACAAAATCGGACGGCAAAACGCTTACAATAAGAATTTATGACGACGGACCGGGAATTCTTCCCGAAGAACTGCCGCATATATTCGAAAGATTTTACAGAGGAAAAGCCGGGAAACACGGTCTCGGTCTTTCGATAACAAAAGCGATAGTTCAGTCGCACGGCGGAAATGTGGAAGCAAAAAACCGCACCGACAACGGAAAAATCACGGGTGCGGAATTCACGATATTCCTGCCTCTTAAAAAATAGCATAAAAATACCTCGGAATTGTATTCCGAGGTTATTTTTTATGATTTGAACATTTTTTTGATTTTCTCTATCTTATCGCCGATAAAGACTATGTTTTTATATCCGACGATATATCCTATTCCCGCCCCTATCGCACATAAAAGATAGATTACGGTAAAAACGGTCGAAGAAACCCAGAGGTGAGACATATTTCCGCCCATGGTCTGCGAGATGTCGACATTCGGCAGGAACATACTGACCGCAAAGGAAACCGCCGATGAGAAGACGACTTTGATAACGCTTATAACGATTACGAAAATATTTTTCGACTGAGTGTCAAAAAACATCGGAAGATAGTTTACAATAAGCAAAAACGCAAGGACTATTCCCGAAGAAATAAAACCTTTCGCCTTATTTTCCTTAATAAGCCCGATTTCGACTCTGTTTCTGTCTCTGACGCCCTCGTTCCACATTGTGAAAACGAAAAAGTACATCAGCATAATAAAATAAAATACCGCAAGTATCGGTCTCATTACATTTGGTGCCATACTCGAAAGCGGATATGACATAAACGCAAGAACGCAGACAAGCACAACTCTCGCAAAAAGATATAACGCCCCTTTAAGAGTAAGAACGACATCCTTTGACATAATATCACCTCTCTGTTTATTGTAACAGAAACATATCGGAAAATCAACCGCAAAAAACGGTATTTTAGTGAATTAAATTATTGACTTTATTTTTTCGGTATGATATACTTAATTATATATATTATCTCATATAATGGCGTATGAGGTGATATTGTTGAGAAACCGAAAGAAAAAAAGATTTTTTTGTATTTTTATCGCCGTTTTCGCCGTATCGGTCATAATCTCGGCAATCGTCGAAAAAAGGGCGATGCCGCTGCTCGAATATTACGCAAAAGCCCAGGGAACAACCCAAGCAACGGAAATAATAAACGAAGCGGTTTTCTCGACTCTTCAGGGAAGCGATTCTTCCGAAATCGTTTCCTTAAAAAAAGACGAAGACGGAAAAATCAAGGCAATGACGATAGATTCCGAAAAATTAAACATAATAAAAGCAAAGCTTACGGCAAACACCGTAAAAAGTCTTCGAAAAATCGAAGAAAAGAGTATTGATATTCCCTACGGAACGCTTACGGGAATTTCCCTGTTTTTCGGAAAAGGTCCGACACTGAAACTCAAACTCGTTCCGGAGGGCGAAATAAGAAGCGATATAGAAACAGACTTCGTTTCCTCCGGAGTAAATCAGACGCTACACAGAATATATTGGAAAATCGATACCGATTTTTTCGTAATACTTACCGACAAAACCGTAAATTTCGGTGTGACCGAACGATTTTTGCTTTCGGAAACGGTAATCATAGGAGATATACCGCAGGTATATTTCCGAAATCAAGGAGACTAAAATGCAGCAGAAAATAAAAGAGCTTACCGAAAAACTCAAATATTACAGCAAAAAATATTATGTCGACGACGAACCCGAAATTTCAGATTACGAATATGATATGATGCTCCGCGAACTTTCGGCTCTCGAAAAAGAGTATCCGCAGTTCAAACTTCCCGATTCCCCCACCGAAAGAGTCGGCGGAGAAGCGATAAAAGAGTTTTCACAGGTCACGCACGCCGTTAAAATGGAAAGTTTGCAGGACGCATTTTCGGAGGGCGAAATAAGGGCGTTTGACGAAAGAGTAAAAGCGAAATTCCCCGACGCAAAATATGTCGTCGAATATAAAATCGACGGTCTTTCGGTTGCCCTTGAATACAGAAACGGCATTTTTGTAAAAGGAGCGACCCGAGGCGACGGAAATATCGGCGAAGATATAACGGCAAACCTCAAAACGATAAGAGATATTCCCCTTGCAATAGACTTTGCAATCCCCTATCTTCTTGTCAGGGGCGAAGTTTATATGCCGAAAAAATCGTTTGCAGCCTTAAACGAAAAAAGAGACGAAGAGGGGCTCTCTCTTTTTGCAAATCCGAGGAATGCCGCGGCAGGCTCACTGCGGCAGCTCGACAGCAAAATTACGGCAAAAAGGAACCTCGGTATTTTCATTTTCAACATTCAGGCAGCCGAAGGCTTTGATTACGGCAACAGCCACAAAAAAGGACTTGACAAACTTAAAGAACTCGGATTTACCGTAAGTCCCGAAACGCCTATTTTTTCGGATATAGAAGATGTTATTACAGAAATTTACGCACTCGGCAGCCGCCGTTCGGAATTGCCGTTTGATATTGACGGAGCAGTAATCAAAGTCGACGATATAACCGAAAGACAGGCTCTCGGAAGCACGACGAAAGTTCCCAAATGGGCGATTGCGTTCAAATATCCGCCCGAACAGAAAGAAACCGTTCTCCGCGAAATAAAAATTAACGTCGGAAGAACCGGAGTGCTCACTCCCCTTGCAATTTTCGACCCCGTTGTCGTCGCTGGCAGCACCGTCGGCAAAGCAACTCTTCATAATATCGATTTTATAAGACAGAAAGACGTCCGCATAGGCGACACCGTCGTTATTCAGAAAGCCGGAGACATTATTCCCGAAATAGTGAGCGTAAAAAAAGAAAAGCGTTCCGAAAATTCGGAAGAATTCAAAATGCCCGAAACTTGCCCCGCGTGCGGCGAAAAAGTCTTCAAAGACGAGGATGGTC
>CAKSPP010000140.1 GCA_934481505.1 uncultured Eubacteriales bacterium | reverse complement strand
CCACAAAAGACTCGACTGTCTTCAAAGTTCCGAAGACTTCGACAGCACCGAAGCTCGACGGCAACGTTGATTCCTGCTATAAACAGATCTTCACGATGAAAGGCTCGCAAGCGGTTACCAACGGAAAGCCTAATGAGAGCTATCCGCTTGACGGAAACCTTAACAACGCACGTTACGACGCAGCCGAACATCCCAACCGCGAACAGTCCGACTGGTGGAACTGCTCGATGACCGGTTATGCAGCATGGGACGCTACTTATCTCTATCTTATAGTTGATATCAAGAACGCAGGTAAGCTTGACGATAACCCCGACGCTAACTGGGCGGGCGACGGCATCCAGGTCTCCGTTTTCAAAGGAACATCCGACAGCGGAAACACTACCGACTACACCTTCGCTCAGGATAACGGCAAGATCACCGCGACAATGAACCTCGGTAACACCATAAGCAAAGTTAACCTTAAAAAGGTTGCTTACGACTCAAATAAATACGGAAGAGCACCCAGCGGCTTTGTTAAAGTTTCCGATAAAGAAAAGGGCAACTATACTTACGAACTTGCTCTTGAATGGACCGCTCTCGGAATTAAACCCAATGACGGCAACATCAACTTCAACTGTTCGGTAAACCTCAATGACGAGAACATGGACCCCTCTTCGTTCTGCGGATTCCAGATAACCAACGGTATCTATAACGAAACCGACCAGAAGACTAAGTCCGGCATGGCTTACGCCGCAAGTATGGTATTTGAGGGCGAAGGCGGAAACGCTTCTTCTAACAACAACAATAACAATAACAACAATAACAACAATAATAACAATAATAACAATAACAACAATAATAATAACAACAACAACAATAATAACAACAACAACAATAATAATGACAACAATACCGATCCGGTAACGCCCGATACACCGACGGTTGAAGAGAGTGAAGTCGTCAAGGCAGCAAGAACCGCTCTCGAAGCAGCCGAAACCAAGATGGCTGATCTTGAAAACAACACTTCTTACGAAGAAAGTGCAAAGGCTGATGTAGTCGCTGCTTACGAAGAATTTAAGGCGGCTCTCAACGCCGAAACTATCGACGAAACCGCTCTTGCCGCAGCACAGAAAGCTTTCGAAGACGCTTATGCGGCTCTTACCGGAAGCACCACTCCCGATGATAATAAGAAAGACGACGACAAAAAAGACGACGACAAGAAAGACGATAACAAACAGGAAGACACCAATAAAGGCGGAAGCCTTACCTGGCTCTGGATCGTTATCGGAGTAGTCGTAGTTCTCGCGGCAGCATTCTGCATAGTATACTTTGTTGTTTGCAAAGGCGATATGAACAAATTCAAGGCTCTCTTTTCCAAAAAGAAATAAGACGGTCTGAAACTTAAAAACGCAGTCCCCGCGGCAACGCGGGGACTTATCATAATAAGAAGATATAAAGGAAGAAATCAAATGAGTTTTGAAAAAGCAAAGGCACATCTTGAAAAAAAAGGTTTTGCCGACAGAATAAAGGAATTCGATGTTTCGAGTGCGACCGTCGCCCTTGCCGCCGAAGCG
Organism: uncultured Eubacteriales bacterium; assembly: GCA_934481505.1. GTDB lineage: Bacteria > Bacillota > Clostridia > Oscillospirales > UBA644 > Geddesella. The sequence goes on along the minus strand of CAKSPP010000140.1, from coordinate 2,299 downwards.
GTGGGCTGCGAACCCGCACATATCGCAAAAACGCTTTCTTTTGCTCTTGATGACGGGATAATTTTGGTCGTCGCCGCCGGAGACACAAAGGTCGACAATAAGAAATTCAAGGAGAAATTCCACACAAAAGCGAAAATGCTTGCGTTCGACGATGTTGAAAAACTTATCGGACATGCCGTCGGCGGAGTTTGTCCTTTCGGTATCTGCGACGGCGTAAAAGTCTACTTTGACGAAAGCCTCCGCCGCTTTGATTATATTTACCCTGCGTGCGGCTCGTCGAACAGTGCTGTAAAGCTTTCCTGTGAAGACCTTGAAAACGCGGTCGACAGTTACGAATGGGTCGATGTCTGCAAAATCGCGGAATAGTGTGTTTTCTTAAAGTTCACAGTTTAATCACAAACTTTTCAACATTTAATGCTACAATCAAGTAAAGACAATGACGAAGACAGTAGTCCCTATGTAAAATTCAAAGCGAGCCGGGGAGGGTGCAAGCCCGGTGAAAAGTAGCTTCGGACGAATATCACTTCCGAGTCGCGGACCGAAATCAGTAAGTCTCGCCGGGGGCTCTCCGTAAAAGAGCGGTATGTGACGGCATACTTTTAATAGGTGGTAAGCAGACCGGTTCTGTCCTGTTAAAAAAGGACGGAACCTTTTTTATTTATACGGAGGATATGAAATGCTGTACGACAAAATACCCACCGATCTTAATTTCGTCGAAAGAGAAAAGAAGATCGAGGAATTCTGGAAGAAAAACGACATCTTCAAAAAGAGCATGGCAAAAAACGAAGGCGGAAAAACCTATACATTTTACGACGGACCGCCGACCGCTAACGGAAAACCGCATATCGGTCACGTTCTCACCCGTGTTATAAAGGATATGATTCCCCGTTACCGCACGATGAAAGGGTATATGGTTCCGCGTAAAGCCGGCTGGGATACCCACGGACTTCCCGTTGAACTTGAAGTCGAGAAAAAGCTCGGACTTGACGGAAAAGACCAGATCGAAGAATACGGAATGGAACCCTTTATCAAGCAGTGTAAGGAAAGCGTCTGGAAATACAAGGGAATGTGGGAGGATTTCTCCTCTACCGTCGGTTTCTGGGCAGATATGGAAAATCCTTATGTCACATACGACGATAACTTTATCGAATCGGAATGGTGGGCTCTCAAAGAAATATGGAAAAAAGGTCTTCTTTACAAAGGCTTTAAGATAGTTCCTTACTGCCCCCGCTGCGGAACTCCGCTTTCCGCTCAGGAAGTCGCCCAGGGCTATAAAGATATCAAGGAACGCTCCGCAATAGTCCGCTTTAAGGCAAAAGGCGAAGACGCATATTTCCTTGCTTGGACGACAACTCCCTGGACTTTGCCGTCAAACGTCGCTCTCTGCGTAAACCCCGACGAAACCTATGTCAAAGTCAAGGCTGCCGACGGATATACCTATTATATAGCCGAAGCTCTTGCCGACAAGGTTCTCGGAAAACTCGCGACCGACGAAAAACCCGCCTACGAAGTTCTCGAAACCTACAAAGGCAAAGACCTTGAATATAAAGAATACGAGCCGCTTTACGAATGTGCGGGAATTGCCGCCGCAAAACAGAAGAAAAAGGCTCATATCGTAATGGTCGACGGATACGTCACCATGAGCGACGGTACAGGTATCGTTCACTGTGCTCCGGCGTTCGGTGAAGACGACGCAAGAGTCGGAAAGAGATATGACCTGCCGTTCGTTCAGTTTGTCGACGGAAAAGGCAATATGACCGCCGAAACTCCCTTTGCGGGACTTTTCGTAAAGAAAGCTGACCCCGAAGTCTTAAAGGACCTCGACGCGAAAGGACTTCTTTTCGACGCTCCGAAATTCGAGCATAACTATCCGCATTGTTGGAGATGCGACACGCCTCTTATCTATTACGCACGCGAATCATGGTTTATCAAGATGACCGCCGTAAAAGACGACCTTATAAGAAACAACAACACCATAAACTGGATCCCCGAAAATATCGGAAAAGGCCGTTTCGGCGACTGGCTCGAAAACGTTCAGGACTGGGGTATTTCCCGTAACCGTTATTGGGGAACTCCGCTTAATATCTGGGAATGTGAATGCGGACATCTTCATTCGATAGGCAGCCGCGAAGAACTTTATGAAATGAGCGGCGACGAAAGAGCGAAGACCGTCGAACTTCACCGCCCGTATATCGACGAAATAACGATAAAATGTCCCGAATGCGGAAAAGAAATGCACCGCGTTCCCGAAGTTATTGACTGCTGGTTCGATTCGGGGGCTATGCCTTTTGCTCAGCAC
>CAKSPP010000139.1 GCA_934481505.1 uncultured Eubacteriales bacterium | reverse complement strand
CTCCTCTTCAAAAAGAAATTTGACGAGGACAAAATTAAAAAGTTTTTATATAAAAATTCCGAAGAGTAAAATCTTCGGAATTTTTTTTGCATAATCTATTGACATTATATTGTTTGTTTCTCTTGCGGTTCTTGCCGTTGCCGAAATGATATATTTTTCGGATTTATCAGACAGTTCTCCGTGGCGTATTTCCGTTTTCGCCGTAATATCAAAGCCAAAATTACGGGAGACGCCGTTCTTCCTCCGATTTCTGTTTATCCGAGATTTTCGGTAAGAAAAAAGACTGTTTTAAGAGCTTTATCGGTGGTCTCCGCCGTTGTCTTTGCTGTTACTTTGATAGTCGGATATATCTATTGCATGGCAGCTTCCGGCTCGTTCGCCTTTTGGCATACATGGAGTTGGTTTGTATAAAAAAATGGGGGATGCGTTTGCATCCCCTTAATTTTTTATAATTTTTCAAGAACCGAATAACTGTCTTTAACGAATTCAGAAAGTTCTTCGGCGGTGAGTCTTCTTTGCGAAAGAAGAGCCAAGTTAAATATTTGTTTTGCTACGGTTTTTGAAGCGTCTTCATCAAGATTTTTCAGTTTTTCGATAATCGGGCTTTCCGAGTTTAACGACAAAGTGAATTCTTCGGGAGCCTGTTTATCAGCCATATCTTTTCCGTTATACATTCCGTACATTTTGAGCATATCGTTAAAACGTCTTGCTTCTTCGGAAATATTAAGAACCGCAGGAACTGTCTTGTCTTTGAGTGCGGAAAGTGTTACTTTCAGATTTTCGCGTCCCGAAACTTCCCTGAAAAGCTTTTCAAGGGCTTCGTCTTCTTTACCTCCGGAGTCTGTTTTCAGAGCGTCGGACGACGCGTCGACACGCAGGAATTTTACGCCATCGTTTTTATATTCAAGAAGAGAGATAAACTGATTGTCGAGAACCTTATCCATAATGACAACATCAATATTTTCGTTCTTGAACATATTGATATAAACCGATTGCTGTTCGATGTCGTTTGCGTAATATATCTTTTTCTCTTCATTGTTTTCAAGACAGTTTTCAAGCGTTTTATAGTCGCCCGAAATCGACTTGAAGAGCAGGGAAGACTTTATTCTGTCATAGAACTTTTCGTCCTTTAAGCAGGCATATTCAATGAAAACTTTCAGATCGTCATACATCCCCTCGAATTTTTCTCTTTCGGTATTGAAAAGAGAATTTATCTTGTCGCAGACCTTTTTGACGATATGAGCCGAAACCTTTGAGACATAAGAATTTGTTTGAAGGTAACTTCTCGAAACATTGAGCGGCAGGTCGGGGCAGTCGATAACGCCTTTGAGCATGAGCAGATATTCGGGAATTACTTCCTTTATATTGTCCGCAACGAAAACCCTGTTGTAATAGAGTTTGATTTCGCCGTCAAGATTCTGATATTCGTGCGACGGTTTCGGGAAATAGAGAATTCCTTTGAAATTGAGCGGATAGTCGGCATTGATATGGATATGGAAAAGAGAATCGTTATAGTCGTGGAAGACTTTTTTATAAAATTCGGAATATTCCTCTTCGGTACACTGCGATGGATTTTTCATCCAAAGCGGCTCTGTGTCGTTTATCTGATTATCTCCGAGAAATACGGGAAAAGCCATAAATGAGCAGTATTTTTCGGCGGTCTCGCGAACTTTGTTTTCTTCGAGATATTCTTTGTTATCTTCGTTTATATGCAGGATTATATCGGTTCCTCTGCTGTCTTTTTCGGCGGTTTTCATCTCATAATCGCCGTCGTCGGTGCAGGTCCAGAATACCGCAGGCTCGTCCTTAAAGCTTTTTGTAAGGATATCAACCTTGTCCGCAACCATAAACGCAGAATAGAACCCGAGTCCGAAATGCCCGATTATTCCGCTTTTTGAGGCGTCCTCGGTGTCGTCTTTGCCATCGTATTTCTGAATGAAGTCAAGGGCTCCCGAAAGAGCTATCTGGTTTATATATTTTTTGACTTCTTCTTCGGTCATGCCTATTCCGTTATCCGAAACGGTAAGAATTTTGTTTTCTTTGTCGACCGATATTGTGATTTTGAAGTTTTCGTCTTCAATGTGTGCTTCGCCTATCGCAATAAGGTGTTTGAGTTTCGATTCAGCGTCCGCCGCGTTCGAAACTATTTCTCTTAAAAATATGTCCTTTTCGGAGTAGAGCCATCTTTTTATAATGGGAAATATATGCTCCGTTTGTACGGAAATTCCGCCTTTTTCTGTCATTTTTATTTCCTCCTTATATGATACTGAGTATCATCATGATTATTTCAGCCACCGTAAAAATATAAAAGAACGGAGATGTGAAAATCGCTTTTATTATTTCTCCCGTTTTTACCGAGTTTTCGGGAGATTGGATTTTTAATTTCTTTGTTTTTATGCAGATTGTAAGTGCAATAACTCCGGCAATTATCTCAAACACCGTTTTTGCCGAATAAAGTGATGACGAAATTTCTTCGCCGTAATTGTAAGAGACAAGCATAATCGCACAACTTGACAGGTTATTTATAAAATGAAGAAATATCGTAAGAAAAATATTGTTTGTTCTTAAATAAATATATCCGAAAAGCAGTCCTGCGGCAGCCGCATAAAGAACCTGCTGAAAAGAGCCGTGCATAAGCCCGAAAGCTATTCCGGAAACGATAATTGCCCCAGAGGTCGAATATCTCGAAAGAGTTCCGCAGATTCCGAGCCTGTAAATTGATTCTTCCGAGATCGCAGGCAGAACGGCAAGCACAAAAATGAAAATTATGCTTTCCGCAACTGTTGCAGGCAGAAATTGATATACCGAAATTTCCGGAAGATCAATACCGAAAAATCCGAAAAGTGCGGTGTTTAGTGCAGATATCAGTTCAAGGACGGGAATTGCTCCGAAATAAAGCATTGAAAAAAGAACGGCATCGGAAACCGACAGCTTTGAAGTTTTTTGAGGTTTTACGCTGTCTTTCATAAGAAGTTTGCTAAATAAAACGAAGACTGTAAGCGTTAAAACCGGCAGTAATAACTGGGGGAGTGCAAAATTGGTATAAAAAGTTGCTTTTCCTAATGTTAAAATGAATCCCACTGCGGCGACAAACGAAATTAAGATATTTACAACAGGGAAAAGACAAAGAATACCGAAAAAACGGTTTATTGTTTTTTTCGATTCTTCGTACACTTTCAACACCTCTTTTCATCAAAATATTATAACAAATGCCGCCTATGATGTCAATATAAACTCTTGACAATTTTTCAATGAAACTGTATAATATATTCAAGAATTTACGGGAGAGAATTTATGAAAACAAAGCATTATAACAGACTTTTAATTCCGGCGGCAATTATTGTTTTCGTTCTGAGGTTCGCCGAGATATCGTTCCTTGCCGACAGGGGAACTTCCCATTATATAGCAGGGGACAAATTCCATTATATTTATTGGGCGGCATATCTGATTATCGCTGCGTTTTTTGCGTCGTCGTTTTTCACTCTTTCAAAGACATCTTTCGGTTTTAACTATTTAAGAAGAACGACACGGAATCTGTATATTTTTATTGTTCCGGCGTTACTTCTGATTTGCGATGCGATAATTGAGTCTTTGAAATATGTTTCGGTCAAACCGACAGTCTTTGAACTGTTTCTTCGCTTATTTGAGCTTCTTGCCGCAATAGCGTTTATTTTCTTCTCGGTTTTCCCCGGAAAAGTGCGTTTCAGGGCGACAGGTGCGAAACTTTTGACGATTGCCGTTCCCGTTTATTTTGCATTGAGACTTTTCTATATAAATATTCTGGATTACGGGTTTATATCAAAGCCTTATGATACATTTGAAATCCTCAAAACCGCAGCCCTTGTTCTTGCATTTGCGGAAATCGCGTATATGTCGGTATCGAAAGCTACCCGTAAAAAATTCAGTGCATATACTTATCTTTCGGTTATCTTTATG
>CAKSPP010000138.1 GCA_934481505.1 uncultured Eubacteriales bacterium | reverse complement strand
TTTTTGCGGTTTCGAGCGTTTTTGAAAAATCCTCTTCCGTTTCGGTCGGGAAACCGACAATGACATCGGAAGTAAAGGAAACATCGGGAATTTTTTCTTTTGCATATTTAACAAGCGAAAGGTATTTTTCGGCGGTATAACGCCTGTTCATAAGGGAAAGAACCCTGTCACTTCCCGATTGGAAAGGCAGGTGAACATGTTTGCAGACCTTATCGCATTCCGCGATCGTATCGAAAAGTTTTTTCGTGGCGTCTTTCGGATGGGACGTCATAAAACGAATTCTGAATTTACCGTCGATATTGTTGACATCACGCAGAAGATCCGCAAAATCATAACCGATATCAAGGTCTTTGCAGTAAGAATTGACGTTCTGACCGAGTAAGGTTATATCTTTATAACCTTTTGCGACAAGATCTTTTACTTCGGCAATGACATCTTCGGGATAACGGCTGTGTTCCCTGCCCCTGACATACGGAACGACACAATAAGAACAGAAATTATTGCAGCCGGACATTACGGTGACCCATGCTTTGAGTCCGTCTTCTCTTTTTACGGGAACATCTTCGAGAGGAAGAGTATCCGATTCTTCCGCGTCAATGACTTTTTTATCGCCGACAAACAGTTTATAGATATTTTCCGGGAAACGGCTCAGGGCGTGAGTTCCCAAAATCATATCGACATGCTTATATTTTTTTATTTTATCGACAACATGCTTCTGCTGAAACATACAGCCGCAAAGGATTATTTTCAGATCGGGGTTTTCTCTTTTGTTTTTAACGAGAGCACCCAAATTTCCGAGAATTTTCTGTTCGGCGTGTTCTCTTACCGCACAGGTGTTGAAAAGAATGATATCGGCGTCATCCTTGTCTTTTGTTTGCTCAAAACCCATTTTATCAAGAAAACCATTCATTCTTTCGGTGTCGTTTTCGTTCTGCTGACAGCCGTAGGTATGAGAAAAATATTTAGGTCTTTCACCCTTGGTTTCCGTGATTTTATCCGTCAGTTTTTTTACTTCGGCTATATATGCGATTTGACTTGAGTCAAGCGTTCTGTCTTTTATTCTGAATTTTTCCATAGCTTTTTCCAGTACAAAATATTATTACACTTTATTATAATATAAAACGATAAAAAAGTAAAGAGCAGAAAACGGATTTTCTTAAAATTTTTATGGGAAAAATTTTCGCCGATTTTATTGATTTTTTCTTTGGAATATGATAAAATTTCATTGAAGAAGGCGATTTGTTTACCATGTACGGCGAAAGAATAAAAATAAGGAAAGATCCTCCGGGCGAAAAGTATACGGCGGAGGAGTTTATCGAAGAATTTGAAAGGTATATCAAAGCAGCGGAAGACGCCCTGGAAGAAGATTCTCTTGAAATGAAGAGAATGGATGTCCTTAAAAATCCGATATTCGGCGACTATGTAGCATCTCATTTCGATCCTTACCTGCCGCCGGAGAAAATCGCGGGATTTTATCACGGAATGAGCTACATTACCGAAAAATATTTAGAGGAAGCAAGAACCTTTCTGCAATTCTTGAAAGACAATCCCGAAATCGCAAAAGAGATAGCCGAAAACATTGAAAAACCGCAAAAACGCGGTCCCGAAATAATACCGCTGCCGCTCGACCCGAACCTTGAACCGCGGAACATGAAAAAACATTAAAAAAACCCTAAAAAACCTTTTTCGGGGGTTTACAAAACGCATATAAAATGCTATAATAAATAAAAGATTCGCAAACAAGGAAGGGCAGACAAATGCTTTTTAACAAAAAAATACAAACCGACTGTGCATATTGCGAACACGGTTTTCTTTTAACAAACAAAGAAAACTGTATCTGCAAAAAATACGGTCCGGTAAAAAGGCGTTATAAGTGCTCAAAATTCAGATATAATCCGCTTTTGAGACAGCCCGAAAAAGCTCCCGAAATCGTCCTTGACAGCGAATATGACATCAACTGATAAAGGAAAGGAAATGAATATGTCCCTCAGTCTTAACACAAAATATCTTGAAAAATTCGTATCCTCCGAAGAGATAAACGCATTTTCGGGTTTTGTTTCGGAAGCTCACAAAATGATTAAAGATAAGACCGGTGCCGGAAACGATTTTCTCGGTTGGACAACTCTTCCCGTTGATTACGACAAAGAAGAGTTCGCAAGAATCAAAGCGGCTGCCGAAAGAATTCAGAAGCAGAGCCAGGTTCTTATAGTTATCGGTATTGGAGGTTCTTATCTCGGAGCCCGTGCGGCTATCGAATTCGTAAAATCCCCGAACTACAATCTTCTTAAAAAAGATACTCCCGAAATCTATTTTGTCGGAAACGGAATTTCCTCTTCCGCATTAAACGAAGTTCTTTCTCTCTGTGAGGGCAAAGACATTTCCGTAAACATTATCTCAAAATCGGGAACCACCACCGAACCCGCGGTAGCTTTCAGAATTTTCAAAAAGCTGCTTGAAGACAAATACGGAAAAGAAGAAGCGAAAAACAGAATTTACGCGACAACCGATAAGGCAAAAGGAACTCTTAAAGGACTTGCAGACAAAGAGGGATATGAAACATTCGTCGTTCCCGACGATATCGGCGGAAGATATTCGGTACTTACCGCTGTCGGACTTCTCCCCATCGCGGTTGCCGGGATTGACATCGACAAACTGATGTCAGGTGCTGCCGCAGCAATGAAAGAATTTGACAACGCCGACCTTTCTTCCAATATCTGCTATCAGTATTCGGTACTCAGAAATATCCTTTACAATAAAGGAAAAACCACCGAAATAACTGTTTCTTACGAACCGTTTATGTGGTGCTTCGGAGAATGGATAAAGCAGCTGTTCGGCGAAAGCGAAGGAAAAACCAACAGAGGAATTTTCCCCTCCGCAATGATATATTCGACCGACCTTCATTCTCTCGGTCAGTACGTTCAGGAGGGACTTCGCAACCTCTTTGAAACCGTCGTTTGGATAAAAGAACCGAAATCGGAAGTTATTATCGAAAACGACCCGCAGAACATCGACGGACTTAACTTCCTCAGCGGAAAATCGCTTCAATTTGTTGAAGAACAGGCGTTTATCGGTACCTGCCTTGCACATACCGACGGCGGCGTTCCCAACATTGTTCTTGAACTCGACCGTGCAGACGAAGAAAACCTCGGATATCTCATTTTCTTCTACGAAAAGGCTTGTGCTCTTTCGGGATATCTGCTCGGAGTAAACCCGTTCAACCAGCCCGGCGTTGAAGCATATAAGAAGAATATGTTTGCTCTTCTCGGCAAACCGGGATATGAAGAACTCGGCAAAGAACTCGCAAAGAGACTTTAATTAAGGTAACAGTCTTGTTTTTACAAGTCAATATATAAAAAGGAGTGTATCACCATGGTAAAAATCATTATGGGACTTAAGGGCACCGGCAAAACAAAAACCCTCATTGACGGAGTAAACGCGGCAGTAGCGGAAAATCACGGCAGCGTCGTCTGTATCGAAAAGGGCACAAAACTTCGTTACGATGTTTCTCATCAGGCTCGCCTTATCAGTGCCGATGAATATAAAATAGACGATTACGAAAAGTTCTTCGGATTTATAAACGGAATTCTCGCAGCAAACTTTGATATCACACAGCTTTATATCGACTCGATAACAAAAATCTGCAACGATATCAATATGCAGAAGCTTGAAGCGTTTATCGACGAACTCGAACATGTTTCCAAAGATACCGATATCATAATCACCGTAAGCGACGACCCTGCAAACGCCCCCGAAAGTATCAAAAAACATTTCTGATATACCCATAAATATAACGCCGACAGAAAACTGTCGGCGTATTTTTTACTCTGAACGCAATTTCATATATAAAAGCGGATACGGATTTCCCTGTTCGTCAAAGTCGGTTCTTTTATATGTTTCAAATCCGATATGCTTATAAAACACGACCGCCTGCGGATTTTGCTCATTTACCGTCACTTCGTTTATCCCGTAATTTGTAATTCCGAAATTTATAAACTGCTTACCTG
>CAKSPP010000137.1 GCA_934481505.1 uncultured Eubacteriales bacterium | reverse complement strand
AGCCGGCATAACCTCGCCCTCGATTCTCTTCGCCTGCTCCGCATAGTAGGAAAGGCTTGTGAGAAGCCAATCGACGTCTCCGCACGCCGCAGGGTACGGACGTCCCGACTCGAACGAAACAAGGTCAATAAGCCTGTCTCTCTCTGCGGTACACGCCGCCTTGAATTTGTAAAGCCACTCCGCGCGCTCGTTTACCGAGGTCTTCGACCATGTTTTGAACGCCTCTTTTGCGGCTTCGAGAGCCTCTTTTGTCTGCTCCGCCGTAGCACAGCCGACAGTGCCTACGATTTCGTCGGTCGCCGGGTTGTAAACGTCAAGCTTTTTGCCGAGACCGTCTACCGTTTTTCCGTTTATATACTGCTTGTACATACAGTTCCTCCTCACTTCGCTTTCTTTGCTCTTGCGATGTTCTTCTCGCCCTTAAGTCCGGCTGCGCCTATAAACTTCGCCGCAGAACCAAGCTCCGCCTCTATTTCGAGGAAGCGGTTTCCTCTGTCGCCTATTGCGCTTTCGCGGATTGAGCCTGCGTTTATGCCGACTGCGTAATCCGCTATCGACGCACCCTCGCCTCTGCTGTCGGAGGGCATAACGGCGTAACCGAACTTGTAAGCGTACTCTATCATTTCGAGAGCTTCGGAAATTGTGCCGACCTGATTTACCTTCAAGAGAACGGTGTTCGCCGCACCCTTTGAGATGCCGTAAGCGACACGCTCGGGGTTCGTGGTGAAAAGGTCGTCGCCGACTATCTGCATTTTCTTCCCGAAAAGCTTTGTGAGACGGGTAAACGACTGGAAATCGTCTTCCGAAAACGGGTCTTCGACAGAAGCTATCGGATAGCTGTCGAAAAGGTCTTTATAAAAGTCTATAAGTTCGTCTTCCGTAAGTTTCTTGCCCTTTTTCGGAAGTCTGTATCCGTCGCCGTCACGCCATTCGTTTGCCGCAATGTCAAGGGCTATTTTTATCTCTTTCCCGGGCTTAAAACCTGCTTTTTCGGCCGCTCTTATAAGAAATTCTATGCCTTCGCGGTCGTCCTTTAAGTTCGGTGCAAAGCCTCCCTCGTCGCCGAGCTTTGTGTCAAGCCCTTTGTCTTTTAAGAGAGAAGAAAGTGTGTAATAAATTTCGCAGCCTGCCCTCAAAACTTCCGAAAAATCGTCCGAAAAACAGGGGATTATCATAAATTCCTGAATGTCGCAGTTATTGTCGGCGTGTTTTCCGCCGTTAAGAACATTCATCATAGGGCAGGGAATAATGTTTCCGCTTATTCCGCCGATATACTGAAACAGCGGTATTCCGAGAATTTTTGCCGCACATCTTGCTGCTGCAAGCGAAACGGGCAGGATAGCATTTGCTCCGAGTTCCTTTTTTGTTTTGTCTTTATTTAACGAAATCATCGTATAATCGATTTCAAGCTGCGAGAAAACATTCTTTCCGACAAGCGTCGGTGCGATTATTTCTTTTACATTTCCGATTGCCGCCGTTACATCTTTTCCGCCGAAATGTTTGTTTTTATCACGGAGTTCGGTTGCTTCATGCGAGCCTGTTGACGCACCCGACGGAACAGCCGCCGTCCCGAAAACGCCGTTTTCTGCAATTACCGTTGCTTCGACTGTCGGAAAGCCTCTCGAATCGAGAATCCTTCTTGCTTTTATTTCTTTTATTTTCATTTCATCATCTCCCGACGCTATTATCCGCAGAAAAATCGCGTCTATCAATGGGAATTATTTTCAGAAAACGGGCAAAAATCATAGCGGCGGTATATTGAAAATTTTTATGAATAAAATTGTCGAACTATTGACTTTTATTTTCGGTTCGTGTATTATTATGCTGTAATGCTATGCAGGAGATATTTATAAATGTCTTTCATAAATAATATGAAAATGCGGAGCTCCGAAGTCGTCGCTTTATTGCTTTCTTTTGCGGAAATGCTTGCGGGTATTTTTTCGGAAACGCTGTCGTTTACCGCTCTCGGAATATTTACGGCGTTGCTGTCGTTCGGTTTTTTCGAAAGGGGAAAAAAGAACGGACGGAAAATCGCCGCGGCTGTTGTTGCAATCATATTTTTTGCGTATATTGCCGTAATTTCGGTTTTTGAAATGACGCAGACCGTCGGATATTTCAAAACTTCTCCGCAGTTCTGGATTTTTCCCGTCATTGCTTTTTTGTTTATCTGCCGCATAGGCTTTGAGAAAAATTTCAAAGACGGAGAAAACGGCGGAGTGTTTATTTCGGGAATAGGAATCGCGTTTTACGCCGTCACTCTGATATGTACGATTTTAGGCGTATTTGTCGAATATTATGTCGAGCCCGTATGGGCTGTCGGACTTTCGGTCGGCGGAATATATATGCTTTTGAAAAATTTTAATTGGGGTAAAAAATAAATGTTTGGAAAAGAAATAGGTATCGACCTCGGAACGGCTTCCGTCCTTATTTTCGTAAGAGGTAAGGGAATTGTATTAAAGGAGCCGTCGGTCGTCGCAATCGATAAAAATACCGGAAACGTTCTCCGCGTCGGTGCGGAAGCTCAGGAAATGCTCGGAAGAACACCGGGAAACATTGTTGCTATCCGTCCTTTGAGAGACGGCGTTATTTCGGACTATGAAATGACCGAAAAAATGCTTAAATATTTTATCCGCAAAGTCAACGGAAAAACTATTCTCCGTCCGAATGTCATAGTCTGCGTTCCGTCGAGAATAAACGAAGTTGAAGAAAGAGCGGTAAGAGACGCCGCGAGAAACGCCGGTGCAAGACATGTCGAGCTTATCGAAGAGCCTATGGCGGCGGCAATCGGTGCGGGAATTGACATCATGAGAGCAAGAGGCTCCATGGTCATAGATATCGGAGGCGGTACGGCGGACGTTGCAGTTCTCTCTCTCGGAGACGTCGTAATTTCCTCTTCCGTTAAAAACGCGGGCGATAAATTCGACGAAGCTATCGTAAGATATGTCAGAAGAAGATATAACATACTTATCGGAGAAAGAACCGCAGAAGAAATCAAGATTTCGATAGGTTCACTTTATCCGAGACCCGAAAAACTTGCGATGACCGTAAGAGGCAGATGTATGTCCACCGGTTTGCCGAAAGAGTTTACGATAACTTCCGACGACACAATCGAAGCTCTTATGGAAAACGCAAACAATATAATCGACGCTGTTCATCAGGTTCTTTCCGAAACTCCGCCGGAACTTATAGGAGACATTTCCGCCGAAGGTATCGTTATGACGGGCGGCGGCGGACTGATTTACGGTTTCGATAAACTTATCTCCGAAAAGATAGGAATTCATGTCTATGTTGCCGAAGATGCAGTTTCCTGCGTCGCAAAGGGAACAGGGGCAGCCCTTGAATATATCGAGGATATTTCCGAAACGAAAGTTAATTCGGTTCAGAGAAAACGCAGATAAAATTTTCCTGCAATGCTTAGGTCTCAGCCTTAACATTGCAGGATTTTTTTATGCAAAAACGGTTTTTCGGTTGACTTTTCTGAAATCTTTTGCTATACTAATACTAACTAATCAATCAGTTATAATAAAAGGACGGAATAAATGAAAACGACAGAAGAACAGCACATTGCAAAAAAACGGGAAATCATGGAAAAATGCTTTGAGTGTTACGCCGAAAACGGGCTTACGGGCACAGGTATTAAGGCATTGGCAAAGGCATGCAACTGCACGACGGGCAATCTTTACTGTTATTTCCAAAGCGTAGACGATCTTATTATTGAGTCCACGGCATACTGCATGGCAAAGGTCGAGGACGATTTTATGAAAAAAGCTCCGACCGATCCGAAAGACGTCATACGGTTTATCGAGGAAATTCCTTATTGGACGGCGAAAAAACACGGAAAGAAATACCGTTTGATGTATCAGGTATATACATTGCCGAAATATATGGAATACGGCAAGAAATTTTTCGATGGAGTAAACGAAAGATATACGGCATATGCTAAACTGTTGGAACCGAAAATAGGTATTCCGTATACGACGATAACCCCGCTGATATTCATATTTGTCCGAGCCTGCGTACACTACGCAATGTTTGAG
>CAKSPP010000136.1 GCA_934481505.1 uncultured Eubacteriales bacterium | reverse complement strand
TCCGATTCAAGCAATCTGCTTGACAAAATTTATATACAATTTGTAAAGAAGCTGCCTTGACAACAAAAATCCGTCAACCGTGCCGAATTTTCGAAAACCGCGGTATAAAAATAAAGTATTTTTTGAATAATTTTTTCGGGTTTTCGAAAGCGTTGTAAAAAAGTTTTGTAAAACTGTGGAAAACTGTGTGGAAAATGCTGAAAACTCTTGTCCTCAACGGCATTTGCGGCGTTTTTCGACAATTTGCGTCAAAAAAAGTTCAAAATTTGAAAAAGCCGAAAAACCCGCATTTTAAGCGACTTTGATTTTTTTTGTGAAAAATCACAAGACTTTTCCTCTTGACAGGGAAAAATCGGTCGGCACTTGATAATTTTTCCGTCTTGTGCTATACTTTTTATAAGTCGGGAGGAGAGAAAATGAAGAACGATCCGATAAGAAGCTATGCGACCGCAGCACTTCGCCGTTATGCCGAATTCGGGCGGCGGGACGAAAAAACCTTAGAAACACTGATATACGAAAGATATCTTCCGAAAGGGGAAAATTTCGCAAAAAAGAAGGTTGGGGAATTCCGTCCTTTTCTTGAAGATATCAACGCGGCAAGAGAAACCGTCGAACATTTTTCGTCGGAGCCCGCAGTTCTCAAAAATATCGAAGAAATTTATTTTTTCATGCCGTCGTCTCCGCTTAAAAAGAACGAAGTCACAAACAGGATCCGTTTTGCGTCTCTTTCCGAGGGGATTTCCGAAAGAGCGGTTTTTGCAAGGCTCAAAAAGGTAAGGCTTTACTTTGCCGAACGCCGGGGGCTTTTTACCGGAGATATTCCCGATTTTATGAAATAATTTCCGCCCGAACGGGCGGTTTTTTTCTGTCTATGTGATTAAAGTGCAAAATTTCTTTATTTTACTTTACTTTTATGAAATAATATGTTATACTTTATATGTATATGTATGACTGACATGGAGGAAAAATATGAGACAGTTTTTTACATCCGAATCCGTTACGGAAGGACATCCCGATAAAATATGCGACCAGATTTCCGACGCGGTTCTTGACAGCATAATAGAAAAAGATCCCACCGCACGCGTCGCCTGCGAAACGATAGTCACCACAGGTATGGCTCTCGTTATGGGAGAAATCACGACTTCCTGCTATGCCGATATTCCGAAGATTGCCCGCGAAGTCATAAGAGAAATAGGCTATGACAGAGCAAAGTTCGGCTTTGACTGCGATACCTGTGCGGTTCTTACCGCAATCGACGAGCAGTCGCCCGACATTTCTATGGGCGTTGACCGCGACGGTGCGGGCGACCAGGGAATGATGTTCGGATACGCCTGCAATGAAACTCCGGCTCTTATGCCGATGCCTATTTATTACGCACATCTGCTTGCGAAAAGACTTACCGAAGTAAGAAAGAACGGAACGCTCGATTTTCTGCGTCCCGACGGCAAAACCCAGGTCACCGTCGAATATGACGACGGCAAGCCCGTAAGAATCGATACCGTTCTTATCTCGACCCAACATTCCGAAAAGGTCGGACAGGCCGAAATCAAAGAAGCTCTTATCGAAAATGTCATAAAGCCCGTAATTCCTGCGGATATGATGGATAACGACACCAAAGTGCTTGTAAACCCGACAGGCAAATTCGTTGTCGGAGGTCCTCAGGGCGACAGCGGACTTACCGGAAGAAAGATAATCGTCGATACCTACGGCGGATACGCCCGTCACGGCGGCGGCGCGTTCTCCGGCAAAGACCCGACAAAGGTTGACCGCAGTGCTGCCTACATGGCAAGATATATCGCCAAAAATATCGTTAAAGCAGGAGTTGCCGACAAGTGCGAAATCGAACTTGCATACGCTATCGGCGTTTCCGAACCCGTTTCTGTTCTTGCCGATACTTTCGGAACCGGAAAATATTCCGACGAAAAAATAGCCGAAGCGGTAAAGAAAGTTTTCGATATGAGACCGTCGGCAATTATAAAACAGCTTGACTTGCGTAAGCCTATTTACAGAAAGCTTGCGGCATACGGACATATCGGCAGAGAAGACCTCGGCGTCCGCTGGGAAATCTGCGATAAGACGGAAGAGATTTTGAAGGCTCTTGAAGATTGAGGCGAAAACTTTGTTCAGGGAAGATTACCATTTGCACAGCCGGTTTTCTCCCGATTCGACGGAAGAACCGGAAAAAATAATAAAAACGGCTTACGAAAAAGGGCTTGAACGCATAATCTTTACCGAGCATTGCGAAGCAAACTTAAATGAAGCAATGCCCGAGGGAAAACCCGCGTGGCCGCCGCTTGATATTCCCGCGTACACCGCGAAAATCGAGGAATTAAAAAAGACCTCACCCATGAGTGTCGGCATAGGTATTGAGCTCGGACAGGCGACTTTCGCCCTTGAAAACGCCGAGAAAGCACTCAACGCCTACGACTGGGATTTCGTTCTCGGCTCGATGCACAACATTCGAAACGGAATAGATTTCTACTATGTTGACTATTCAAAGGCGGATATCGAGGGGCTTACAAAGCTTTATTTCGAAGACCTTTACGACCTTGTAAAATGGAACGGATTTGACGTCCTTTCGCACCTTTACTATCATCTCCGTTACATATACCGTCAGCATTACACTCTTGATATTAAAAAATACGAACCCGAAATAAGGGAAATTTTCAGATTGCTTGTCGAAAACGGAAAGGGAATTGAAGTCAACACCTCTTCCTTTGACGGGGCGTTCGGCGACGTTATTCCGGGACTGTATTTCTTAAAAGTCTATAAAGAGGTCGGCGGAGAAATAATAACCGTCGGCAGCGACGCTCACAAGGCGGAAAGAATAGCTCTCGGCTTTGATTACGCCTATGACCTTTTGCGTGAGGCGGGCTTTAAGGCGGTTTCGGTTTTCGAAAAAAGAAAAGTGTCGTTTAAGGATATCGTATGATAAAAAAAGAAACGAAGGCTTACGCAAAAGTAAACCTTACGCTCGATATAACGGGGAAATCCGAAAACGGACTGCATACGCTCGAAAGCATTATGCAGACGGTCTCTCTTTACGACCGAGTGACCGTTTTTTATGACGATAAAAAGCCGTTTTCAATCGACCTTTCGGTTATTCCGGACGTCGATTTCCCGAAAGAAGAAAATCTCTGCTATAAGGCGGCAAAAGCCTTTTGCGTGGATTTCGGTGTTGCGGCAGGCAAAATAAATATAGTTCTCGAAAAAAACATTCCGATAAAAGCGGGTCTCGGCGGCGGAAGCAGCGACTGTGCAGCGGTTCTTTTACTGCTTGCCGAAATTTTCGGCGTTGAAAAAAAACGCCTTGAAAAAACGGCTGCGTCTCTCGGAAGCGACGTTCCGTTCTTTTTATACGGCGGTAACGCGAGAGTTTCCGGAACAGGAAATGTAATAGTTCCGACGGGCGACAAACCCGACCTTGTTTTTTTACTTGCCAAACCCGAAAAAGGACTTTCGGCGGCGGAAGTTTATAGAGAATTCGACCGTCTCGGCGGTAAAATCACTTCTTTTACAGAAGAAAAAAAACTCGGCAACGGGCTTGAAGAAGCGGTGTTTTCGCTTTGCCCCGAATGTTTTTCTCTCTGCGAAAAACTAAGGGCTGCGGGAGCGGAAAAAACGCTTGTTTCGGGCAGCGGAACCACTGTTTTCGGAATTTTCAAAACCGAAGAAGAAGCCGAAAACACAAAGAAAGATATTGATAAGATTTTTACGGCTGTATGCCGTGCGATAAATAAGGAGATATAATTATGCATTATATGTCACTGAATGAAATCAGAGAAAAATTTCTTGAGTTTTTCGAATCAAAGGGACACCTTCGCATGAAGAGCTTTCCCCTTGTTCCGATAAACGATAAATCGCTTTTGCTGATAAATTCCGGTATGGCACCTCTCAAAAAGTATTTTACCGGCGAAGAGGAACCTCCGAGAAGGAGAGTTACGACCTGCCAGAAATGTATCAGAACGCCCGACCTTGAAAGAGTCGGCAAAACCGCAAGACACGGAACGTTTTTCGAAATGCTCGGCAACTTCTCTTTCGGCGATTATTTCAAGGAAGAGGCTATTCCATGGGCTT
>CAKSPP010000135.1 GCA_934481505.1 uncultured Eubacteriales bacterium | reverse complement strand
GTATATATGTTATTATAAGTTATACTATTTAAGGAGATTGCCGATGTTCGACAACGCAAAATACCTCGCGGCGGAAAAAAGAGCCGCCGAATTGCTTTCAAAAATGTCCCTTACCGAAAAAATAGGGCAGCTTTCCCAGTTCGGAACGTCAATTTATTCGGACGACCATAAGGCGTTCGAAGACCATTTCGAAGAGGGGAAAATAGGTTCGTATCTGACGATAAGAGACCGCAAAAGAATAAACGAAATTCAGAAAGAGCTTGTCGAAAAGTCTCCGAATCATATCCCCGCGATTTTTGCGGACGACGTTATCCACGGCTATAAAACGACTTTCCCGATTCCTCTCGCACAGTCCTGTGCCTGGGATGAAAAACTTGTCGAAGAGGGCTGTGCGGTTTCCGCAAAAGAAGCGTACAGAGACGGTATCCGCTGGACTTTTGCTCCGATGGTAGATATCGCGAGAGACCCTCGTTGGGGCAGAATTCTCGAAGGCTACGGCGAAGATACTTTCCTCTGCCGCCGTCTTGCCCGTGCCGCGGTAAGAGGCTATCAGGGAAATATCGGCGAAAAGGATAAACTCCTTGCCTGCATGAAACATTTTATCGCTTACGGTGCTGTTGTCGGCGGAAAAGACTATAACAATGTCGATATGTCCGAGGAACAGCTCCGCGACTTCTATCTTCCGCCTTTTGAAGAGGGAATAGCCGAGGGTGCGGCGACGGTAATGACCGCTTTCAACGACCTTAACGGCGTTCCGTCGACGGCGAATAAAAAAATGCTCACCGATGTTCTCCGCGGCGAAATGGGCTTTAAGGGCTTTGTCGTTTCCGACGACGGGGCGGTCGAAGAGCTTGTCAATCACGGTTATGCCGAAAACGACGGCGACGCGGGCAAAAAGGCGTTCAACGCAGGCACCGATATGCTGATGTCGGGCGATATCTATAACGATAACTTCCCCGAATTCGTTAAAAACGGAGAAATCTCCGAGGAAAAAATCAACGAATCGGTTCTCAAAATTTTAACTTTCAAATATCTTCTCGGTCTTATGGACGACTGGAAAGTCGACGAAAACCAAGACACTACGTTTTTTGCTCCCGAGCATCTCGAAAAAGCAAAGGACGCTGCGGAAAAAACTTTCGTTCTTCTCGAAAACGACGGTGTTCTCCCGATCAAAAACGCGAAGAAAATCGCCCTTGTCGGACCTATGGCGAGAAATAAACGCGACGTTATGGGGCCGTGGGAATGTGTCGGAGAAGAAGAAAGAACCGTCACCGTCGAAGAAGGTCTTAAAAAGAAATTTTCGTCTTCCGAAATTATCTGTGCCGACGGCTGCGACTGCGAAACAGACGATATGTCGCATATAAAAGAAGCTGTCAAAGCAGCAAAGAAAGCGGATGTTGTAATAATCGCCGCGGGACTTCGCCACGGAACCTGCGGAGAAGCCGCAAGTATGACAAGACTTCGTTTGTCTAAGCCTCAGGAAAATCTTATCGACGAAATTTCAAAACTCGGAAAACCGACTGTTCTTCTTATTTTCGGCGGCAGACCTCTTGTTCTTACCGAATATAAAGATAAGGTAAACGCAATAATGATGGCGTGGTATCCGGGAACAGAAACGGGAAGTGCGGTTGCCACCGTGCTTTCGGGCGAAAAGTCGCCGTCGGGAAGACTTACAACGTCTTTCCCCGTTACCGAAGGTCAGATTCCCGTAAACTACAACTTTTTCCCGACAGGCCGCCCCGCAATCGGCGTTCAGCGGTTTGAGGCCAAATATAACGACTGTCCGATAGAACCCCTTTACACTTTCGGCTACGGAAAAACCTATACGGAATTCAGATATTCCGATATCGCCCTTTCCGAAACGAAGATAAAGGAAGACGGCAAAATCGACATAACATTAACCGTCGAAAATGTCGGAAATTACGACGCATATGAAGTCGTTCAGCTTTACACACGCGACCTTGTGGCGTCAAGAGTAAGACCCGTAAGGGAACTCAAAGGCTTTGCGAAAGTTTTTGTGTCGGCAGGCAAAAAGGAAAAAGTAAAAATCACCCTCGAAGCAAAAGAACTTGCGTTCTGCAACACGGATATGAAAAAAGTCGTTGAAAAAGGCAAATTCAAGCTTTGGGTAGCAAAAAACGCACTCGACAACTCAAATGAATTCGATTTCGAAATAATATAAAAAGGAGAATGTATCATGGGACTTATTAAAGCAGGAATAGGAGCACTCGGCGGAACTCTTGCGGATCAGTGGAAAGAATTTTTCTACTGCGACGCACTTCCGAACGACGTCCTTATGAAAAAGGGAGAAAAGAGAACGGGAAGCCGCTCTTCAAACACAAAAGGAAGCGACAATATCATCACCAACGGTTCGGGAATTGCGGTTGCAGACGGTCAGTGTATGATAATCGTCGAACAGGGTAAAATTGTCGAAGTATGTGCCGAACCCGGCGAATTTACATACGACACCTCTACCGAGCCGTCTATTTTCACGGGAAATCTCGGTCAGAGTATTCTTGACACCTTCAAGACGATAGGCAAGCGTTTCACCTACGGCGGCGACACCGGAAAAGATCAGAGAGTTTACTATTTCAACACTAAGGAAATTATCGGCAACAAATTCGGAACTCCGAACCCGATAATGTTCGAAGTCACAAATAAACGCATAGGCATGACAAGAACCGTTCAGGTACGCTGCAACGGCGTTTATACCTATGTCATTTCCGATCCTCTTGTTTTCTATACCAGACTTTGCGGAAACGTAAAGGACGAATTCACAAGAGACATGATAGACGACCAGTTGAAGACCGAATTTATCGACGCTCTTCAACCGGCTCTCGGCTCGCTTTCCGAACAGGAACTCCGTCCCGCCCAGATCCCCGCAAAGGCAAACGAGCTGAAAGTTGCGATGAACAACGCCCTCAAACAGGAATGGATAGATAACAGAGGTATCTCCGTCGGCAAAATAGCCCTTAACCCGATAACTCTCACCGACGAGGATATGAAGAAGATCAACGAGATAGAAGACGCTGTAAGCGTCGGTTCGAACCCGTTTACCATGGCAGGAAGAATGACAAACGCCACCGCCGACGCAATGCAGGCGGCTGCCGAAAACTCGGCGGGTGCAATGAACGGCTTTATCGGTATGGGCATGGTCGGAATGGGACAGAACACCGGCTTTACCGCGGCTCAGAATATGTATAACGCGGGTGCCGCACAGGCAGCCCAAAACGCCCCCTCTGCCGACAGCTGGAAATGCAGCTGCGGAGCCGTTGCAACAGGGAAATTCTGCCCCGAATGCGGTGCGGCAAAACCGACGGCAAACGGCTGGAAATGCTCTTGCGGAGCGGTAAATCAGGGCAAATTCTGCCAGAACTGCGGAGCTAAAAAGCCCGCGGGCGAGCCTCTTTATCGCTGTGATAAATGCGGCTGGCAGCCGGAAGACCCGAAGAATCCTCCGAAGTTCTGCCCCGAATGCGGCGACCCCTTCGACGAAAACGATAAGATATAAAGATAAGCGGCGTTCCCCCACCGGGCGGACGCCGCACCTCTTTTTTTAATTTCAAAGTTTCGAAAATTTTTGATTTTAATACAGATTCGTGTAGAAATATAAGAGTAAAATTTATTCTATAAATAAAGAAGGTAGGAAGAGAAACCATGACAAAGTACATATTTGTAACCGGAGGTGTTGTTTCCGGTCTCGGAAAAGGAATAACCGCCGCTTCCCTCGGAAGACTTCTCAAAGAAAGAGGTCTTAAAGTCGCGGCACAGAAACTTGACCCGTACATAAACGTTGACCCCGGAACGATGAGCCCTTATCAGCACGGCGAAGTCTACGTCACCGAAGACGGGGCTGAAACCGACCTCGACCTCGGTCACTATGAGCGTTTTATCGACGAAGACTTAAATAAATATTCTAACCTCACAACGGGAAAAGTATATTGGAACGTCTTAAACAAAGAACGCCGCGGCGAATATCTCGGTTCGACCGTTCAGGTAATTCCCCATATAACAAACGAGATTAAAGATTTTGTTTACAGAGTCGGAAAACAGACCGACGCCGACATTGTCATAACCGAAATAGGCGG
>CAKSPP010000134.1 GCA_934481505.1 uncultured Eubacteriales bacterium | reverse complement strand
TACTAATGAATATATATAGTTAGTATAACATAAAAAGGACTGCTTGTAAAGATATTTTTCAATAGTTTTCAAAAGCGTTGAAATAATATGTACGCCGGACAGGCAGATCGGCATAACGACAAAGGGACCGCAGTGAATACTGTCGTATTTACAAGGTGCCTGCGAAAGTTAAGACGGAAATCAATCCGTCAAAACCGATAAGGGTTCGATTCTGCTCTGCCTATCCGGCGGTCGGTCAGAACATATTTTCTACGCCCTGTTTTACCATGTTCCCGACATTCATCGCTTCTTTTTTG
The DNA here is from genome assembly GCA_934481505.1 of uncultured Eubacteriales bacterium. Lineage (GTDB taxonomy): Bacteria > Bacillota > Clostridia > Oscillospirales > UBA644 > Geddesella. The sequence goes on along the minus strand of CAKSPP010000134.1, from coordinate 3,797 downwards.
AGTTTTTTGCAAAGACACTTATCGTTCATTAAGCAAACAGCCCCCATAACGGTCATCCCGACGGCAAGTCCCGCGAGCATGGAAGCCACCCAATGCGATTTTTTCTTCTGAAAAAACATATTATCACCTCAAGGCTTATTATCGGCTTTATTAACAATTTTATTCCCGTATTTTTTCAGTTTTATTTCCGCAATTATCCACATTATAACGGGGAAAAGCTGCAAAGCCGCCGCAATGTGGACATAAACGCCGAGAAATTTCGGAAGTTCGATAATATTCGGAAAAATAAGTTCGGCAATACAGGCGACAACGACCGATAAAAGAAAAATGACGGCGGTATGCGTCTTCTTTTCGCTGTAAGGAAAACAGTTTTTTATTCCGAGCGAAGAAATATACAAAGAAAGGCTGCCTTTCACTATTCCGGCGGTAAAAAACAGAGCCGAGGCGATTATTTCGAGTCTTCTCACAACCCCGATTTCGATAAGGGAAACCGCGGCATAAGTCGGATAAAAAATCCTTGTCATTGTCGGCACGCCGAGAGAAAGAATGTTGTTAAGAGCCACGGCGACCATAAGAATAAGAGAAATCGTCCATACCGTGAAATTTATTTTTTTGCGGTCGCCTTTTTCCGTGTTCAGGTTAAGAAGCACGATAATTTCCGTTACGGGAAAAATCAGGTTCACATAGGCATTATTAAAAAGAGTCTTGGGGTCGTCGACTGTAAAGGGTTCGGGATTTCCGAAATTCCAGATATTGAAAGAACACACGAAAAAAACAATAAGAGAAACGACAAGCACCGGCAAAAACAGAGTTGAGAATTTCGCGATGACCGAAAGTCCGTGAGTCGCGACGTAAAAACAGACAAAAACGCAGACCGAAACGATAAAGATACGGGGCGTTTTATCGAGAGAAACAATTCCCGTGAATTCGGAAATATTCCGCACGGCAATTGCCGCGGCGTTGACATAATAAAGCGTATAAACGGCGGACAGAATTCCGCCGAAGACTTTCCCGAAAACGGAAGAAAGTATTCCGAAAACATTTTTATCGGGATAGATTTCGGAAAGCCTCGCATAGATAAAATAGAGAGGAACTGCGGCGACGAACGAAATTATATAAGCAAGCCACAGATTTCTGCCGGCGACCGAATAGCCCGAAAGGATAGGAATTCCGCTGACAACAAAGATGGTCGCGATACAGACCGCCTGTTTTTTCGATATTTTTGTTTCCATAAAATCACCTGTCCGAAACGGCGTTTTTTGCTGTCCGCCCCGAGTCGTCTATTACACATTCGCAGGAAATTTCAAGCGACGAATTTTTGAAAATTTCATGCCAGCAGTCTTTGATATTTTTCCATTCCGCAGGCTTTTTTCTGTATAAAAGATTTCCGAACGCGAAAACATCGCTCCCGAAATTGAGTTTAATTTCGTCAAACGCTTCCGAAAGTTCTTCTTCCGCCTTTTTTGCTATTTCTTCTTGAAGTTTTGTTTTGGTTTCGGGGTCCGAAAGATCACAGTTTTCGGGAAGCTGTCTTGCCGCGATTTTAAGTCTGATTGCCGTTTCGAAAGCCGTGGAATCGGGCTTGACTTTCATATCGGACGAAATTTCTTCTATTTCGAAAGAAACAAATTCGCCGTCAAGAGAAAGCGTCATTTCACCGCCCGAAAGTTTTCCCATTAACATAAGATATCTTCGGGCGGTTTCGGCGGAAATGTCGCCGACAGCTTTATCGTCGCGAAAAACGGTCATTCCCGAATAGAGAATTTCCTCGTTTTCAAAAGAAAGCCGCGGCAGAATAAGGTCTTTTCCTTTGTCTTCGAGGGCGTTAAGGCAGGCATAGGCCTGTGCCGACGGGTAGACGGCGGAGCCGGGGTTATCCTGTTTCATCATATCAAAAACGCCGTAAGACACAATATCGTAAAGCGGCAGTTTACAGTCGAAAACGGACGAAGAACCTTCCCCCGAAACCGTGACGATAAGCACGGTGAGCCGCATTGAATTGCAATGAAAAACCATATCGAGGATTTCGGAAATTCCGTTTTCGGCAGTTTTTTCTCCGACAAAAATCACCTGACAATGGCTGAAATTAAAAGGCTTTCCGCTCGTGTTTTTAAGCCCCTCCATCGCCTCGAAAACAGTTTTTCCGTCAGCCGAAACGGTTTCGGGTTTTACCGACGTTTCGGACGACGAACCGGGGGCAATGGTTTCGGCAACGACGCTGTAACCGCTTTCGGTTTTGTCGACAGCCATGCCCGAGACAACGACGACATCCTCGACATCGGCGTAGTTGTAGCATCCCGTTAAAAACAGCGTAAAAATCAACGCAAAAACAAGTTTTTTCATTTCGCTCTGCCTGCTTTTTGTCTGTATTTCTGGGCAGTTATATCTTCGGGAAAAGTCACCATTGCCCACCAAGGAGCTCTGACGATATAGTCCTTGTTTTTAAGAGGCGACGAAAAGGGGCTGTACGAAAAATAGTCGGTACCGAAGCTTTTAAGGGAGAAAAGATGTGCGGTCATGATAAAGAGGGCAAGCAAAAAACCGTAGGCTCCGAGGACCGATGAAAACACAAGAAACAGAAGTCTGTAAAACAAAATCGAATTTTTCGTATTCTGAACCATAAGCCCCGCAAGGCAGGAGACCGCGACGGCAATAAGCATCGGAGCACTCGTATATCTTGCGGAAATTGCGGCGTCCCCCAAAACAAGAGCCCCGACGATACTCAAAGGCTGACCGATACTTTCGGGAACGCGGAGAGCAGTTTCCCTTAAAATTTCAAAAGCGAAAAGCAGAGCCGAACACTCGATTATCGACGGAAACGGAACGCCCTGTCTTGCGGAAATAAAGGACATCACAAGCTCGGTCGGAAGCATATAGCTGTGGAAAGCGATAAGAGCGACAAAAAGCCCCGGAAGAGACACTGCCATAAAATAGCAGAGTATTCGCAGAACACGCATAAAAGAAGAAAAAAAAGAGCTTGTATAGTAGTCATCCGCCGCCTGAAAACTTTCGATTGCAAGATAAGGCACGGTTATAACCGACGGGCAGCCGTTCACAATGACGGCAATTCTCCCCTCAGCGATTTTTGCGGCGGCTGTATCGGGGCGTTCGGTGTCGCCGACCGTGCGGAAAGTGCTTAAAGGGCTGTCGGAAATAAATTCTTCGAGATAGTTGCTGTCGAGAACCGCGTCGATATCGATATTTTCAAGCCTTTCGTAAAGCAGCGACAGAGCCTTTTTATTTACGACCGAATCAAGATAGCAGACCGCCGTTTTCGTGTTGCTGCGTCTTCCGAAAGAAAAGAAGCGGACTTTGAAATCGGGAGTACGCAATTTTCGCCGCAAAAGCGAAAGATTCGCCATAATATCTTCGACAAACCCCTCACGCGGGCCTTTGAGCGTTTTTTCGGTATAAGGTTCTTCGACCGAACGCTGACTGTATTTTTTCGTGTCGGCGACGAACGCTTCGTTTATCCCGTCGATAAAAATTACGGTGTCTCCCGAAAGGATTGCCGTCACAAGTTCGGAAAATTTGTTTTCGGTCGAAATATCGCCGCCGTAAATGATTTTTTCAAATGCTTTCTTTGCCGAAATTTCTTTTGAAAGGTCGCCCGAAAAGGTCATAAGCGGCTTTATGAACTGCTCGGAAACGGCGTCGGTATTCGACATTCCGTCAAGAAAAAACGCGACGCATTTCACCTTGTTTTCGGGAATGAAAAACCGCCGCGAAATAATCATCGGGTCGTTTTCGAAAAGCGTTGAGATATATTTGTCGTTTATTTCTATATTTTCCGAAAC
>CAKSPP010000133.1 GCA_934481505.1 uncultured Eubacteriales bacterium | reverse complement strand
GATATCGCCTATCCCCGCAATTTCGGAAAAGAATTTTTCAATTCCGAAACTTTCGACCTGACTTTTCAAAACATCGGCTTTCGACGCCGAAATTATATACTGCCGATAGTCTTTTTCGGAAAATGCGGAAAGCGTTTTCACGGCGTCGCAATTCAGGTTACATACCTTTTTATCGCGGCTTAACGGAATGTAGATATCCATATATTCGACCGCGAGTTTTTCAAAAGGCTTTTTTGAAAAATCAAGCCCCAAATTTTCATAAAAACGGGTTATCGGAAAGCAGAATTTGCGGCGATAGTCTTCGTCCGATTCAAGCGGCGGCAGTTCGTTAGAGGTAAGCAGCTTGTCTATCGTATAGCGGCAAATTTCGAAATCGTCGAAAAGAGTGCCGTTCCAGTCCCAAAGAATGTATTTCATAATTTATCGATATAGTCGCAGGCGGCAAGGGCTGAAATTGCACCGTCGGACGCCGCGGTCGCGACCTGTCTTATTTTTTTCGTGCGGCAGTCACCGGCGACGAAAACACCGTCGGTTTTGGTTCTGCAATCGGCAGAATCGGCGTATCCGCGTTCGTCAAGAGAAAGGATATTTTCAAAAGGAGCGTTTTGAGGAACAAGGCCTATCGCGACAAAAAGTCCGTCAAGCAAAAGTTCTTTTTCTTCGCCGTTTTTCTCGATTATAACGCCCGAAAGCTCTTTTTCTCCGAGCAGTTTTTTGATGGTCGAATCGGTAATGATTTCGATATTCTCCGTTTTTTCGACTTCTTCACAAAGCTTCTTTTCGCCCGTGAGATACGGCAGATTTTGGATAATAATTACCTTTTTTGCAACCCCCGAAAGCAGAATTGCCTCCTGTAAAGCGGAGTTTCCGCCGCCGACAACTCCGACGGTTTTGCCTTTATAGAAAGCCCCGTCGCAGACAGCACAGAAAGAAATTCCCTCTCCGATAAATTTTTCTTCGTTTTCAAGCCCCAAAAGACGGTGGGCAGCTCCCGTCGCGACAATGACGGCTTTCGCCTCAAAATCGCCGCCGTCGGTTTTTACGGTCTTGGTTTTTCCGTCAATAACGGAAAGAACTTCGCATGCCTCAAAGTCAGCCCCCTGAAAAAGAGCCTGATCGACGAGTTTTTCGGCAAATTCGTTTCCCGTGACGGAAGTAAAACCCGGAATATTTTCGACTTTCGGAGAAAAGGTTATCTGTCCGCCGAAAGTGCCTTTTTCGATAACGAGCGTTTTTTTGCCCGAACGCAGAGCGTAAACCGCCGCGGTAAGTCCTGCGGGACCTCCGCCGATTATAATTATATCGTACATATTTTTCCTCAAAAGAAAACCGCCGACGAATTGGCTTAGGGCTGATAAGAAAGTTTTGAAGCATTACTTCCTTATTGGTCATCTGCCTTGTCGGCGGCTGATTTTTATGCGTTCAGATATTTTTTGATATCCGAAACGCCGCTTATTTTTTCAAAATCTCCGTCTTTGACGACGACAAGCGTGGGAGCCTGTTTTACGCCGAATGTTTCGACAAGGTCGGGTCTTTCGGCAGCCATTATTTTTTCATAGGCAAAGCCCGCACGGTCAAGGGTCGCAACGGCGATTTTGCAGTTCGGGCAGGTAGCCGTCGTGAAAAGATAATTCGCGTCGTCAAGCTTCTTTTCGCAGCAGCACGGCTCTTCTTCCTTATTTATAACGCCCTCGTGCGTAAGTTTTGACGTTCCGATATTGTAAACCTTACGGTCTTTATATTCCTGCGTTTTTCCGTCGTTCCAGTTCTGAACGGGGCGATAGTAGCCCGTGATTCTGCTGTAAACTTCGGTCTTTTCGCCGCATTCGGGGCAGGTAAACTGTTCGCCTGCGATATATCCGTGATTTTTGCATACGGAATAGGTCGGAGACAAAGTGTAATAAGGCAGGCTGTAATTTTCGGCAATCTTGCGGACAAGGTTTGCGGCAGCTTTCCAATCAGGGAGTTTTTCACCTAAGAAAGCATGGAAAACGGTTCCGGAAGTGTAGAGAGTCTGCAATTCGTCCTGAATATCGAGAGCGGTGAAAATATCGTCGGTATAGCCTACGGGAAGATGCGAGCTGTTTGTGTAATAAGGCGTTCCGTTTTCAGCAGAAGCGGCGGTTATTATTCCGGGATATTTCTTCACGTCGTGTTTTGCAAGACGGTAGGAAGTGGACTCTGCGGGCGTTGCTTCAAGGTTATAGAGGTCGCCGTATTTTTCCTGATAATCGGAAAGGCGTTCTCTCATATGATTAAGCACGTCTTTTGTGAATTCCTGCGTTTCCTTTTTGGTAAGGTCGGCATGGAGCCACTTTGCGTTAAGTCCGACTTCGTTCATTCCGACAAGCCCTATTGTCGAGAAGTGGTTTGCAAATGTTCCGAGATATCTCTTTGTATAAGGATAAAGACCTGCGTCAAGAAGTTTCGTTATAACGGTACGCTTGACTTTAAGGCTTCTTGCGGAGATATCCATGAGTTTGTCAAGTCTCTCGTAGAAATCTTTTTCATCCTTTGCAAGGTACGCTATTCTCGGCATATTTATCGTTACGACGCCGACGGAACCCGTGCTTTCGCCGCTGCCGAAGAAACCTCCCGATTTCTTGCGGAGTTCGCGGAGGTCGAGACGGAGACGGCAGCACATACTTCTGACATCGGACGGCTCCATATCGCTGTTTATATAGTTCGAGAAATAAGGAGTTCCGTATTTCGAAGTCATTTCGAAAAGAAGTTTGTTGTTTTCGGTTTCGGACCAGTCGAAATTACGGGTTATCGAATAGGTCGGAATAGGATACTGGAAACCTCTGCCATGGGCGTCGCCCTCTATCATTACTTCGATAAAGGCCTTGTTTACCATATCCATTTCTTTTTGGCAGTCTTTATATTTGAAATCAAGCTCTTTGCCGCCGACAATGCAGTTGAGTTCCGCAAGGTCGTTGGGAACAACCCAGTCGAGGGTTATATTCGAAAACGGTGCCTGTGTTCCCCAGCGGCTCGGGGTATTTACGCCGTAAATAAAGGATTCTATACATTTTTTGACCTGTTCGTAAGGAAGGTTATCAGCCTTTACAAACGGTGCAAGATAGGTATCAAAGGAAGAAAACGCCTGAGCACCCGCCCATTCGTTCTGCATTATCCCGAGGAAGTTTACCATCTGATTGCAGAGAGTCGCAAGATGTTTTGCGGGAGCGGAAGTGATTTTCCCAGTTACTCCGCCGAGCCCTTCCTGGATAAGCTGTTTAAGAGACCAACCGGCACAGTAACCTGTGAGCATGGAAAGGTCGTGGATATGGATATCGGCATTTCTGTGAGCCGACGCGATTTCGTCGTCGTAAATTTCGGAAAGCCAGTAGTTTGCGGTAATGGCTCCCGAATTCGAAAGGATAAGTCCTCCGACGGAATAGGTTACGGTGGAGTTTTCCTTTACTCTCCAGTCGTTTATATTGAGATAGTTATCGACGATCTGTTTATAGTCGACCATCGTCGCACCGATATTTCTTACCTTTTCTCTCTGTTTACGGTAAAGGATATACGCCTTTGAAACGTCGTCGTAGCCCGCTTTAATAAGGACGGATTCGACGCTGTCCTGAATTTTTTCGACAGCGATATTTCCGTTTTCAATCTTCGGCTCAAAATCAGCCGTTACCTTTAAGGCAAGGAAGTCTATGGTATCTCTGTTATACTGTTTTCCGCACGCGTCAAACGCCATTGTTATCGCGTCGCTAATTTTAGAAAGCTCAAAATCGACAACTTTGCCGTCGCGTTTAATAACACCGTACATTATTTCGTCTCCATTCTTTTCCCATATTAGTCAGCTCTTGTATTGTACCATATTCTGCATCGTTTTGCTGTTGCATTTGTAACACTTTATCATTTTTATTTATATTTGCAAAAAAATATCTCCCGTGAAGATTTCGGGAGATATTAAAAAGAGACATTATTGGGACTTTTAACTATATTCCTCTGACATAAATTTCGGGGATATTTTTCCGTGCAGCGGCGGCAAAATCTTCGAGTTCGGACGGTGAATAAGCGGAAAAGCCCGAACCTATCAGCTTTCCCGAATCGACGAACTGTTGAAGATACCACTTTGACGCTCC
>CAKSPP010000132.1 GCA_934481505.1 uncultured Eubacteriales bacterium | reverse complement strand
AAAACCGAAAATCGGATATATAACCGAAGATCTTTGCCAAAGCCTTGAAAGTTTTCTCGAAAACAAAAACGGCGGAACGATAATCGTCGGAGCCGGAAGACTCGGCAGAGCTCTTCTCGACTATGACGGATTTGATAAATTCGGGCTGTCGCTTCTTGCGGCGTTCGACAAAAAAGCCGACGGAGAAACTCTTTCGGATTCGGGAAAACCAATTCTTCCGATGGACGCCCTCCCCGAATTCTGCAAAAAACACGATATAAAAATCGGGATAATCGCGGTTCCCGCGGATTCCGCACAGGAAATCTGCAACACGCTTTACGATAACGGAATAAAGGCGATGTGGTGCTTTGCACAGTGCAAGCTTTACAAACCCGCAGATGCGACAGTACAGTATGAAAATCTTGCGTTATCCCTCGCTCACCTGAAAATGCAGATAGGACAGTAAAATGAATTTAGACAGAATAATTGCGGTAAGAAACAACAAAACGGTTTACAGAGACAAAGAAAGAAGTCTTAAAGTCTTCAATGCCGGATATTCGAAATCCGACGTATTGAATGAGGCTCTCAATCAGGCGAGAGTCGAAGAAACGGGGCTTAAAATTCCCAAACTTATCGAAGTCACTATGATAGACGGAAAATGGACGATAGTTTCGGAATATATACACGGAAAGTCTATGGCTCAACTGATTTCCGAAAACCCCGATAAAAAAGACGAATATATTTCTCTTCTCGTCGATTTGCAGGTGGAAATGCATTCGAAAAAATGTCCTCTGTTAAACAGAATGAGAGACAAGATGGGGCGTCAGATAGAGTCTTCCGATCTTCCGGCAACGGTTCGTTACGACCTCTATTCCCGTCTTTCGGAAATGCCGAGACACGGCAAAATCTGTCACGGAGACCTCAATCCGTCAAACATCATAATAACCGACGACGGAACGCCTTATATAATCGACTGGTCACACGCGACCCAGGGCAACGCTTCGGCGGACGCCGCACGCACCTATCTCATATTCCTGCTTTCGGGAGACAATGACGGTGCGGAAAAATATCTTGAATTGTTTTGTGAGAAAAGCGGAACGGACAGGCAGTATGTAGACCGCTGGATGCCGGTCGTTGCGGCATCGCAGCTCTTAAAGGGAAATGCCGCGGAACGCAAATTCTTACATTCATGGATAAAGACAAACAGTATGGAGGAAACAAAATGAAAATCACAGTATGTATCGGCTCTTCCTGCCACATCAAGGGTTCAAGACAGGTTGTAGAATCTCTTCAGGAACTTATCAGAGCACACGGTATCGGCGACAAGGCAGAACTTGCCGGAACTTTCTGCATGGGAAGATGTCAGGAGGGCGTATGCGTTACCGTTGACGGAGAATTCCATTCGGTAACTCCCGACAACGTAAACGAATTTTTCGCAGAAAATGTCCTTGCGAAGGTAAAGTAAAATGATCGTTCAGATTTGCGTAGGCTCTTCCTGCCATTTGAAGGGCTCGGAAAAACTCGTCGAAATGTTCCAGTCAAAAATCGCGGACTGTAAGCTCGACGGCGACATTACGCTTGCCGGAAGCTTCTGCACCGGAAAATGCAACCGCGAAGGCGTTACGGTAACGGTCGACGATGTTATCTACACCGGCGTTACTCCCGAAAATTTCAATTCTTTTTTCGAAGACAGGATATTGAAACCCTTATCTTCCGAAAGGATGTGACGGAATGGACTGCCTAACCTTAAAAAAGTCCAACTGTAAAAACTGTTATAAATGTATCCGCCACTGTCCCGTTAAATCGATAAGATTTTCCGGAAATCAGGCGTATATAATCGGAAACGAATGTATTCTCTGCGGTCAATGCTTTGTTGTTTGCCCCCAAGACGCAAAACAGATCGTCGACGAAACCGAAAAAGTCCGCGTTCTGTTGCAGGGTTCCGACCCCGTTATAGTTTCCCTTGCCCCCTCTTTTATCGCGAACTATGAGGGCGTGGGAATTGTTGCGATGCGTGAAGCATTAAAAAAGCTCGGATTCTTCGACGTTGAAGAAACTGCGGTCGGGGCGACCATTATAAAAAGAGAATACGACAAGATGGTAAACGAGGAAACGAGAGACATTATAATTTCCTCCTGCTGCCACTCGGTAAATCTTCTTATTCAGAAATATTTTCCGAAAGAAATTCCGTTCCTTGCGGATATTCTCTCCCCCATGCAGGCACACTGCAAGGATATAAAGAAAAGATATCCGAACGCCAAGACCGTATTTATAGGTCCGTGCGTTGCAAAAAAGGACGAAGCCCAATATTACGAGGGAATTGTCGACGCGGTTCTCACCTTTGACGAACTCACCGCATGGCTCAAAGAGAAAAACATCGAGCCGAAAAAGGAAATTTTCAAGAAAGAGAACAGCCGTGCCCGTTTCTTCCCGACAACAGGCGGAATTCTTAAAACCATGGCTATGGACAATCCGCACTATACATATATGGCAATCGACGGAACCGAAAACTGCATAGCGGCTCTCAAAGATATCGAAGACGGTAAACTTCACCGCTGCTTTATCGAGATGTCGGCGTGCGTCGGAAGCTGCGTCGGAGGACCCGTAATGGAAAAATTCCACCGCTCCCCCGTCAAGGACTATGTTGCGGTTTCGAATTTTGCGGGTCCCGAGGATTTCGATGTTGAACAGCCGGAAGAAAAGGAACTCGGAAAAGTTTTCATTCCTATTGAACGAAAACTGAAACAGCCTTCGGAAGAAGAGATAAAAGAAGCTCTCCGCCAAATGGGCAAAACAAAGCCCTCCGACGAACTCAACTGCGGTTCCTGCGGTTACGACACCTGCCGCGAAAAGGCTATCGCAATCTGTCACGGAAAAGCGGAAGTTTCGATGTGTCTGCCTTTCTTAAAGGACAAAGCCGAAAGTTTTTCCGACACGATAGTAAGAAACACCCCGAACGGACTTATCGTCCTAAACGAAAAACTCGAAGTTCAGCAGATAAACAAAGCGGCGTTGAAAATTCTCAATATCCGCTATGCCTCCGATATTCTCGGCGATCAGGTCGTAAGAATTCTCGAACCGGGCGATTTCCTCGATGTTTTGAGAAAAGGAAGAAATATCCACAACAAGAGGGTTTACCTTGCCGAATATGAAAAGTATGTTGAAGAAACAATAGTATACGACCGCGAATACAGGCTGCTCGTATGTATTCTCCGCGACGTCACCGCCGAGGAAATGCAGAGAGAGAAAAAAGAAGATATCAGCCGTCAGACGGTCGAAATCGCGGACAAGGTTATCGACAAGCAGATGCGTATAGTTCAGGAAATCGCGTCGCTCTTGGGCGAAACCACCGCAGAAACCAAGATTGCCCTTTCCAAACTCAAGGAGTCTATAAACGATGAATAATTTATGTGCGGATATCGGCTGGAAAAGCATCAACCATGAGGGAGAACAGCTTTGCGGCGACCATGTCGACATAATTGAACAGAACGAGAATTCAACGGTTCTTGTCCTTGCGGACGGGCTCGGAAGCGGCGTTAAAGCAAGTATTCTTTCGACCCTGACGTCAAAAATCATTTCAACAATGATGGCAGAAGGTCTTCCCCTTGAAGAATGTGTTTCCACCATTGCCGCCACCCTGCCGATATGCTCGGTAAGAGGCGTTGCGTATTCGACTTTCACGATAATTCATATTATCGACAATGAAACCGCCGAAATAATGCAGTATGACAATCCCCTTGTCGTACTTTTACGCAACGGCGAAAATTACGATTACCCGAAGACCGAACTTAATATCGACGGGAAGAAAATATACAAGTCGACGATAAGCTTGCAGGAAAACGATATTTTTATCGCAATGAGCGACGGATGTCCGCACGCGGGCATAGGCCTTGCGTATAATTTCGGCTGGCGACGCGAAGATATCATAGAATTTATGAAAACGTTCGCGGATGTCGGATATACCGCAAAAACGCTTTCGACGATGCTTGTCGACGAATGTAACAAGCAGTACGGATATCACCCCGGAGACGACGCTACGGCGTGCGTTGTCAGAATAAGAAAACGCGAACCGATGAACCTGCTTTTCGGTCCGCCGAGAAATCCCGACGACTGCAACAGAATGATGTCCCTTTTCTTCTCAAAAGAGGGAAAACACATTGTCTGCGGAGGA
>CAKSPP010000131.1 GCA_934481505.1 uncultured Eubacteriales bacterium | reverse complement strand
TTTCGGAACCGAAACGGAAAGTCCGGAAGCGTAGTAAACGCCGTAGTCTTTGCCGTCAACGGTTACCGACAGAGCGTTCTTTTCTCCGAGATGAGACGATTTGAGATCTTCCGTATATTCTTCGAGCGTAAGATTATTTTCGGCAATATAAGTCGCGTGAACGGGGCCTACATAGCGGAAGAAAGATTTATGAGCGGTAAAGCCCGTAACCCCCTCTTTGCCGTCGGGAAAACGAAGAATAAAGCCGTATTTCGCGGCGTTTTCGTTCATCCATTTCTGGAAATCGGAGCCGTTGAACGCAGAAACGGAATAGTCGCCATCTTCATCAGCCGCATAAATTACAAAGGAAAGGGCATAGCCCGTTTCGTTATCGGAAAATCCTGCTTTCTGATAATTTTCGGCGGCATATTCCTCATCGTGGTCACTAACCGCGTTATCGTATGTTTCAGCCTGTTTTTCGCGGCTGACATACGCCGAATATACGCGGATATCGGTTTTTCCCGTTGCTTCTTTATAGGCTGCCGCAAGATTTTCAAGAGCCTCGGCGGCGTCTTTATCAAGCATAAGGGACGACGACTGAACGGTAACGTCTTTTACATTATCGGAAACCGAAACGAGATTTTCGGGCGTCTTGGTATATTCGTTTGACGCATTTACCAAAATAAGCGAGCCTTTCGCGATATCTTCTTCGGTAAAGGTTATCGTTTCATAATTGCTGTCGGTCTGCGTTTGGTCGGGTTCTTTCGTATCGGGATTTACAGGGGTCGAGCCTCTGCCCGCAAAGAAAATGCACCAACCGAGAAGACCGAGAACCAAAACAAGGGCAACGATTCCCGCGGCGGTCTTGCGGCGGCGTGCCGCTTTCTGAACCTTTTTCCGCTGCATTATAACCGTCAGGCGGCGGCGACCGAAATGGGTCAGTATGTAGGTATTTTCGCCGTTGTGGGGTTCGGTGCAGATTATATTTTTCGATTCGAGCGATTCGAGCATTCTTTTAAGAAAGCCCGACGGAACCTCTATATCCTGCAATTTGTAATCTATTTCGTCATAAGTCATCGGATCTGCCGTTTCGAGCAAAACCGACAGAAGTTTTCTTTTATACCTTCTGAGATTATCTTCGTTCATAATATATTACCTCTTCAAAAAAGGATAAATTTCGACACTGTAATTTTACCATAAACCGCATTTTATGTCAAGATACAGTATTCGGCAATTTTCAGTCAGAAATTTATCATCGAAAATTGTAAACTTTTTGTGAACCGATTGACGGCAGACAAAAAAACAGGTAAAATATAATCAGAAAGCGAGGTTATACTTATGAAAGACAAAATCAACATTACAATCGGCAGACAGTTTTTGAGCGGCGGAAGCGAAATCGGTAAACTCCTTGCCGACCACCTCGGACTGCACTATTACGACAAAAAGATAGTAGACGGCACCGCGGCGGGAAACAACCTCACGACGACGGCTGTCGAAGAGCACGAAGAACAGCCGATAAATCCTTTGTGGTGTATCCCCGGAGGCTCTTCCTATCAGTATGTTTCCGACCCCGAGCTTCTCTATCCGATAGGAATGAGAGTTGCACAGGCTCAGTTTGATTTTATCGAAGAAGAAGCGAAAAAAGGCGGCTGCATCTTTATAGGAAGATGCTCGAACTATGTTCTCCGCAACGACCCGAACGCATTTCATGTATTTATAAAATCCAGCGACGAATATCGTATCAAAAAGGCGATGGATCATTATAAAATCGACGAAAACGAGGCTCGCAAACTTCTTAAAAAAGCGGATAAAAACCGTGCCGCATATTACAGATATTACACCGAGTGGGAATGGGGCAATATGAAATATTACGACCTCATTATCGACAGCAGCGAAATTTCTTCCGAAGACGCGGTAAAAGTCATTGAAGCATATATGGAGGCTTTCTATAACTTCAAGGAAAAGAATAAATAATGCCGCGTGCATCAAACCAGAAGAAGAAAATTTTTCTTGTTCTGCAATTTCTTGAAAAGAAGAGCGACGAAGAAAATCCTGTTTCCCTGCCGCAGATTATTTCGTATCTTGAAGAATGCGGAATAACGGCGGAAAGAAAGAGTATTTACGACGATATCGAAGTGCTTCGGGATCTCGGTTTTGATATTCTTTTCGAAAACGGAAAAGGTTATTATCTTGCCTCCCGCGATTTTCAGCTGCCGGAATTAAAGCTTCTCTGCGACGCCGTCGCCGCGTCGAAATTTATAACGCCGAAAAAAAGCGACGAGCTTATCGCAAAGATTAAAAAGCTGACAAGCGAAGAACAGGCAAAAGCTCTCCGCCGCCAGGTCGTTGTCGCGAACCGGATAAAGACGATGAACGAATGTGTTTATTATTCGATTGACGACATCCACAGGGCGATTGCCGAAAAAAGGATGATATCCTTTAAGTATTTCGACATAAACGAAAACAAGGAAAAAGTTTATCGCCATAACGGCAAGATTTACGTCGTCGAGCCTCTCTGCCTTTTGTGGGACGACGAGAACTATTATCTTGTCGCAAGGGAAAAAGACGGCAAAATCAAGCATTTCAGAGCCGACAAGACCGAAAGGGTAACCGTGCTCGACGAGAAAATTCCCGACGACGGAAAGCCTTTCGATATCGAAAATTATCAGACAAAATTTTTCGGTATGTACGGCGGAAAAGAAGAGGCTGTCTGGCTTAAATGTGAGAACTCCGCCTCAGGGATAATTTCCGACCGTTTCGGCTCCGATCTGCGGTTTATAAAAGCAGACGAAAACCACTTCAAAGTCAGAGTAAATGTTATCGTTAGCCCTCTTTTCTTTTCGTGGATAGTCGGAATGAACGGAAAAATCGTTATAGATTCGCCCGAAAGCACCGTTGCGGAATTTCGCAGCCTCATAAAAAAGATTGAAGCGGAATACCCCGAAAAATCTTGACAAAATCGTATTTTTAATGTATAATACGGGATATCGGTTTTCCCGATATCCCCCTTTTCGAGATGTGGCGCAGCTGGTAGCGCGCGACGTTTGGGACGTCGATGCCGCAGGTTCGAACCCTGTCATCTCGACCATATCGAGTATTCATAAGGGATTTGACTTTATGAATACTCGATTTTTTATCTTGATACGGTTTTATGTACGGAGCAGGTTTTCGCCTGCTCCTTTTGCTATGCCGTTTTCGGCTCTGTTAAATACTCAACCGCGACACCTTTTCGTGTATCTGCGACGATATTCGGTCTTTGAGATACTTCGGGTATCTCCACATACCCGACAAAGCGATAATAGATAACGATTCTTTGGGTCCTGTTTTTACCTTTGCCCTCTGTTTCAAAAACATCAATATGGTCGATGAGTTCACGGAGCAACGGTGCGGTCAGTCTGTCCATTCGCATAAACCTGCGGATTGCCGAAGTGAAATTCTCGCGTTCCTGTTCGCGCTGTCCGCATTCGGAAAGCTTTTGACGTAGAGCTTTTATCTTGGCTTTCAGTGCCATCCGTTCCGTCTCATACTTGTGTGATAACTGCATAAACCACTCGTCGCTTACCTTGCTGACAGCATTATCCTCATAAAGCTTTTCGTATAGATGGGATACGGTATCGTTTCTGGCGATTGCTTTTTGAAGTTCTGCTTCGTCATTTTTCTTTTCCTTCAAAAGCTCTTTATCGGTCTTTTGAGCAAGCAGTTCGGCAAAGGCTTCTTCATCCGCAGCCAAAAAATCTGCCATCCTTCGCAATTCAAGCATTACCACCTGCTCAATAGCATCTGCTCTGACATAGTGCCGCCTGCCGGGACATTCTCCTCGGTAATCCACCTTGTTGTTCGCACACACGAAATAGTGAATGTCCTTGTTGATAGTATTCGTATGATGACGAAGCTTACCGTGACAATCGCCGCAGAACAACAAATCGCAGAATATGCTTTTCTCGCCGTTTTTCGGCTTTGGCGCACGGCGTTTGGTTTTGGCTATGAGCGTCTGTACCTTTTCAAAATCACTCCGTGCAATAATCGGCTCGTGAACATCCTTGAATATTGCCCAATTTTCGGGATCGTTCGGAAGTCTTGTTTTGTTCTTAAAAGACTTTGAGCAGGTTTTGAAGTTGATTACATCACCGCAGTATTCCTGCTGAGACAAAATCTTTTGAATTGTTGTCTTGCACCATTTGTACGGATTAGGCTGCGTTTTCTTTCCGCCTCTCGGAAGCTCCTTGCTTTGCCAATACGCCATAGGTGCAAGTATTTGCTTCTCCTGCAATATTCGCGCGATAGTTTCGTTGCCCTTGCCCTCAAGAC
>CAKSPP010000130.1 GCA_934481505.1 uncultured Eubacteriales bacterium | reverse complement strand
GATACATACTCTCGACTATTTCAAGGGTATTTCCATGGATCCCGAAAATTACAGCGGATATGAATTTTCCGAGGGCTTTATCCCGATGGCTCACGAAACACACCTTGACCACGGACATTTCTATCCGACCGATAATTTCGAATATTATTCCACCCTTATGATTCCGCACCTCTTCTGCTACACCTTCAAGACCGAAGACCTTTCCGAAAGACTCGGACTCGGACTTGTCGCAAAACCGGGCGAATACAATTTCCACCGCTTCAACTACCGCGGCGGCGAATTCTACAAGCATTGCTGGTTTTCTCTCTGGGTCGACTATGACGGCATGACCGAAGTCGACGGCGAATGGGAAAGCCCCGAAGTCGTCGGATTTTCCGGCAAAGACGAATACGATGTCCTTTCGCAGTATTCCGAATATCATTTTTCGAGCGGAATTCTTCCGAGAAAGGAAGCAAAGAAAGCTCCGCGTTTCTGGCACGGACCTATTGCCTGCGGCTGGCTTGAACAGAACGCACGTTCCGAAGAATTCAAAACTGTTCTTTTCCACCTTGCAAAAGAATCTATCTATAACGACCTTGTCGCAAAGCTCGACGGAAAAGGTCTTGAACCGAAAATTCTTATAATCGACGACAAATGGCAGGAAAAATACGGAACCGCTGTTCCCGATAAGAATAAGTGGCCCGATCTCCGTGCGTTTATCGACAGAATGCACGACAAGGGAATAAAGGTCTTTATGTGGTTCAAACTTTGGGACGCGGAAGGTCTTGACGACGATATGTGCATTATCGACGGCGACGGAATAAGAGCTGCGGACCCGACAAACCCGAAATATGTCGAACATCTCCGTGCAAGAATCAAAAACCTTGTTTCCGATAAAGAGGGCGGATACAACTGCGACGGCTTTAAGCTTGACTTTGCGTTCCTTATCCCGAAAGGCATTAAGGCGAAATCTTACGGCGGTCAGTACGGCAGCGAACTTCTGAAAACCTATTTCAAGGTTATTTATGACGCCGCAAAAGAGGAAAAGCCCGACGCCTGCATAAATTGCAGCCCCTGCCACCCCTACTATGCGGATATCTGCGACCACGCCCGTATCCACGACTACGATTTCAGAAACAGAAATATCGGAGCGGAAATGACTTTCCGTGCCGAAACTTATAAGATAGCTCTTCCCAACACCCTTATCGATACCGACGGTGCGGGTTTTGCTTCCCACAGAGACACGATGCGTTATATGAGAATTGCTCCGAAGCTCGGAATTCCCGACCTTTACGAGGTGTCGAATAACGCCGCTCTCTCCCTTACCGACGAAGTCTGGGCGGAAGTCAAGGAAATCTGGGATAAATACAACAAGAAAATAGATAAACAATATAAATAAAAACCGAAAAAGAGAAGCCTTCGCTTCTCTTTTCTCGGTATGAGGAACGGTTATGAATAACGAAATCGTCTTTACAAAACCTGCCGAACGCTGGCTTGAAGCGTTGCCTTTGGGTAACGGACATATCGGGGCAATGGTCTACGGGGGAGTCGCCTGCGAAAAAATAAATCTCAACGATGACACCCTTTATGCGGGCAAAAAAATGCCCTGCGACCCTCCGCACGCCGCCGAACACTTAAAGGAAATTCAGTCGCTGCTTCTTTCGGGCGAAAACAAAAAAGCGTTTGAATTATGCGAAAAATATCTTCTCGGCGACCCGTATATGATAAGATCTTATCAGGAAGTCGGAGCAATTTTTGTTAAAACCGGGCTTGAAAAGGCGGAAAACTATTCAAGACGGCTCGATATGCAGAAAGAAAGACACACCGTTTCGTTTCTTTCGGAAAAAGGTAAAATAAAATCCGAAACTTTTGTTTCTCCCGAAAGCGACCTGCTTTATTACCGTCTCGAAAGCGAAAAACCGCTTGAAAGCGTCGAAATTTCCCTTAAAAGAGAAAGAGACGCGAAAACCGAAAATATTGCGGACGGACTTTTGCTTACGGGTCAGATTATCGACGAATATATCGAGGGCGTCGGCGAGGGCGGAAAGGATATGCGTTTTGCCGCGGCGTTAAAGGTTGAAAGTGACGGGGAAACGACCGCCGAAAACGGCGTTGTTACCGTTAAAAACGCAACGAAAATAACTATTTCATATTCCTCCGAAACCGATTACGATTTCGAAAATCTGTCTTTTGACAGAGACAAAGATGTCGTAAAAACGCTGCTTGACAAATTTTCTCTTTCCGATTATGAAAAGGACAAAGCCGCCGCCGAAAAATGGTGCCGCTCTTTTTACGACAGAAACACCTTGTCTCTCGGTGGGGAAAAATGCGAAGATACCGCAAAGCTGCTCAATGCCGCAAGGCAGAAAAAAGCCGATGTTTCTCTTGTCGAAACAATGTATAATTACGGCAGATACCTGCTTATAACCGCATCCACAGGCAAAGCAACCCTGCCTGCAAACTTGCAGGGAATATGGGGAGAGGGTTATGAAATGGAGTGGAACGCCGATTTCCACACCAACATAAACCTCCAAATGAACTATTGGCACGCTCACGTAACAAATATGGACGAGACCGCCGACGTGCTTATGCGTTTCCTTGAAAAAATGAGCGTTCCCGGAAAAGTCACCGCAAAAAAGACTTATAACGCCGACGGCTGGACTTTGCACCACCTTGTCGACGCGTTCGGGAAAACCTGTATCCACGACGGCGTTTCGTGGGGAACTTATCCTATGGGTGGCCCCTGGATGGCTCGACATATCTGGGATTATTACGAATTCACCGGAGACGACCGCTTCCTGCGTGAAAAGGGATACCCGGTTCTCAAAGGCTCGGCGGAATTTATTCTTTCGTTCCTTATCGAGGATAAAAACGGAAGACTTGTCACCGCCCCCGCGACAAGCCCCGAAAACAAGTTCTATTTCAGGGGCGAACCTACGGGCTTTACATACGCTCCGACAATGGATATAGAAATCTGCACCGACGTACTTTCCAAAACGGTTGCCGCGGCAAAAGCTGTCGGCGACAGCGACGAATTTATAAAAAAATGCGAAGATGCGATAAAGAGACTTCCGCCGCTCCGAATAGGCAAAGACGGCAGACTCTGCGAATGGATTGAAGACTATGAAGAGGTCGAACCGGGTCACCGCCATGTTTCCCACCTCTACGGGCTTCACCCTGCCGATGTAATAACCGAAGAAAACGGCGAAATTTACAAAGCTGCCCGTAAATCCCTTGATTTCAGACTGGAATCGGGCGGGGCTCACACCGGCTGGTCAAAGGCTTGGACAATTTCGTTTTTTGCCCGTTTTAAGGACGGCAAAAATTGCGAAAAACACCTTTACGAAATGCTTGAAAGATGTTTTGAAGACAACCTTTTCGATATGCACCCGCCTTTCCAGATAGACGGAAACTACGGTTTTACCGCGGCGGTTGCCGAAATGCTTTTGCAGAGCCACGAGGGAAAAATCGGCGAAAGAAAGATAACTCTTCTTCCCGCTTTGCCGCCGTCATGGAAAAACGGCAAAGTCACGGGACTTCGTGCAAGAGGCGGCGTAACTGTCGATATTTTGTGGGCTGACGGAAAACTCAAAGAAGTCAAAGTTACCCCCGACCGCGACGGAAAAATAAATATTTCGGGCGTTTCCTCGTTCGACGGAAAAGCCGGACAGACTTATGTTTTTGAGGCGTGATATGAAAGAATATATTTTTGAAAAGGTTTCACGGTTTCCCGAAACCGAAAACGAATGGAAAAAATTTCCCGAAGCGAAAATCGACTGTTTTGATTTTTCGCCCGACGCCGTAAATCCGACAACTTCCGTAAGGGGCGTTTATAACGAAACGGGACTTTCTCTCCGCTTTGAAAGCGACGAGAAAAACGCTCTTGCCCGTTATCACGGAGTAAACGAAAAGCCTTGGACAGACAGCTGTGTCGAGGTCTTTTTCAATCCCTGCCCCGAAAGAAGCGACAAATATTTCAATTTCGAGCTTTCCGCGGGCGGCGGACTTCTTGTCGGCTACGGAAAGGACAGACACGAAAGAATCCGCTGCGATTTTACGCTGGATATTTTCAATATCAAAACCGAAATAACCGAAAACGGCTGGACGGCAAGCCTTACAATTCCTTTTGAGTTCGTGCTTCGCTATGCTCCCGAATTCGACGGAATATTCGCAGGCAACTTCCAGAAGTGCGGCGACGAAACCGCAAGCCCGCATTTTCCGGTCTGGAACAAGATAGAAAGCCCGTCTCCCGACTTCCACCGTCCAGAATTTTTCGGAAAATTCATTCTCGGCGGATATTGATTTTTCGCTGTATATATG
>CAKSPP010000129.1 GCA_934481505.1 uncultured Eubacteriales bacterium | reverse complement strand
AACTTGGGGAGCGTCGCCGTCTGGTTTTGCAATTTCGACGGAAGAGTATTTTCTTGTTACGGTAAACCCGAAAAGTTCGGTCTTTGCCGATGTTTGTTTTTCGGTAAAAAGAGAATACAATTCCTCCGTCATATCAAACGACAGATCTTTTTCGGTTACGGTAAAAAACGCCGACCGTATAACTCTCGTAAGAACCGCTTTTGAAAGATTTTCTCCGAAAGACAGCGGCATTTCGGCTTTTCCATCTGAAAAAGAAACTTCTTTCAAAGCCTTTTTCGCTTCGTCAGAAATAAACCTTTCGTCGGTTGCCGCAGCCGCGGAAAGCCTGTTAAGAGACTTTTTTATCGCGGGGTTTTCCTTTTCGAGTTCGGGAATTATAACATTTCTTACGACATTGCGGCGATAGATATTCTCTCCGTTTGTTTTATCGGTAAAATACGCGATTTTCTCTTCGTTGCAGTAAGCTATAAGCTCTTTTTTTTCGCAGCAAAGAAGAGGCCGTGCGACAAGGTCGTCGCGAAGAGGAGGAATTCCGCAAAGCCCGGAAAGAGCCGTCCCCCTTATAATGTTCATTAGCACCGTTTCGGCGTTGTCGTCGGAAGTATGTGCCGTTGCGATATGGGAAAATCCGTATTTTTCGCGAAGCGAATCAAAAAACGAATATCTTACATCCCTTGAATAGGTTTCGGTCGAAACATTCTTCGGACAAGTTCCGGGAATATCGACTTTTATACCTTCAAACGGAACTCCGTTTTCTTCGCAGTATTTTTTAACTGCCGCCGCTTCTTCCCTGCCCTCTTCCCTTATCGAATGGTCAACCGTCGCACAGAGAAACGGGAAAGAAAACAGACTTTTGTTTTTTATAAAGAAGCGGAGCATCGCCATTGAATCGGGGCCGCCCGAAACCGCGAGAACAACTCCCGTGCAATTTTCAAAAAGACCGTTTGCAAGGCAGAAAGAATATATTTTCTTTTCCAAAGAAGTCATATATTACATCTCCGGCACAGGCTCGTAGGAAAGAGCCTTGAAAGACGTATGAGAGCCGTCCCACTGCAAAGTGATTTTGCCGGTGCTTCCGTGTCTGTTCTTTTCGACAAGAACTTCGCAGACATTCTGATTTTTCGCCTCGGTATCAGCCCCCATGGGTCGGCTGAGGAACATGACGATATCGGCGTCCTGCTCGATAGAACCCGAGTCACGAAGGTCGGAAAGACGCGGAGCACGGTCTTCTTTTTCAACGCCTCTCGAAAGCTGGGAAAGAAGCACGACGGGGACGTCGATTTCCTTTGCCATAAGTTTAAGAGAACGGGTGAGTTCCGAAATTTCCTGAACGCGGCTCTCGGTGTTTTTCGAGCTGTTCATAAGCTGAAGGTAGTCGATTACGACAAGACCGAGATTGTTTATCTTGCGAAGTTTCGACTTGATATCAAGAACGGTTATCGCAGGGGTGTCATCCATTATGAAGTTTACATTCGGCAGCGTATCATGCCAAAAATCGTAAAGGTCGTCCCAATCGCTGTCTTCGAGAGTTCCGAGACGGAGTTTTTCGCTGTCGATATGCAAGGTGCTTGAAATAACTCTTTTTGAAAGCTCGGAATTCGACATTTCAAGAGAGAAAAAGGCGACGCTTTTTCTCGGATTGTAACGCGAAGAGGCGGCGATGTTATATGCGATATTTAGTGCAAATGAGGTTTTTCCGACGCCGGGTCGGGCGGCAAGGATTATAAGATTGCCTTTATTAAAGCCTCCGAGGAAGTTGTCGACGGAGCTTATTCCGACCTTTATCGGCTCGAATTTGCCCGATTCGTCGCTTGCAAGCTCTTTCAAGTTATCCATTTCTTCTCTGACGACCGAATCGAGTTTTCTCATTCTGTCGGTCGCCACTCCGTTGCGGAGATTGAAGAGCTTCTGTTCGGCATAGTCGATAGACTCGTAAAAATCGGAGTTATCATAGCACATATCCGAAACGGTTCCGCAGATATCTATTATAGTGCGGAGTTTTGCCTTTTCTTCAACGATATTGATATAGTAATCGATATTGCTGATTGCAGAGCCCGTTTCCGCAAGAGTTAGAATGTATTTCTTATCTTCGTCTCCGCCATAGTAGCCGTTTTCTCTCATTTTTTCGACGAGAAGAAGACCTTCTATCGGCTGGGAAAGATTATAGAGTTCAAGCATACATTCGAAAATCTGACCGTGTTTCATTATATAGAAACTGTCTTTTGTCAGATGTCCGAAAGTCCTTGAAATACTCTCCGGATCGAGAAGAATTCCGCCGAGGATAGCCTGTTCGGCGTCGGTGCTTGCAGGCAGCCGTTTATCGGACAGAAATTCCGTGTTTTTATTTTCCATGATCTACCACCGTGAAATTTTTATTCGGTAACCGAAACCGTGATTTTCGCGACTATTGCGGGATAGAGTTTAACATCTATATGATATGTTCCGAAATTCTTTATCGGGTCTTTCATTACTATTTTCTTTTTGTCGACTTCCGCCCCGAAAGTCGCTTTTAAGCCGTCGGCGATTTCCTTTGAGGTTATCGAGCCGAAAAGCCTGCCGTTTTCTCCTGCTTTTCCTTTGAGAATGACGGTTTTCCCTTCAATAGTCTTTTTGACGGCTTCCGCAGCTTCTTTTTCCTGTTGTTTTTTGAAAGCAACAGCTTCGTTTTTGCCTTTAAGATTGTTGAGATTTACGTTGTTTGCTTCTATTGCAAGATTTCTCGGAAGAAGAAAGTTTTTCGCATATCCGTCCGAGACTTTGACTTTATCGCCTTTTTTGCCGAGAGATTTTACATCGGCGGTAAGAATGAGTTCCATAAAATTACCCCTTTCTTATATCTTCATATCTTTTATATATTTATCGATTGATTTCTTCAGTTCTTCAACCGCTTTTTCAAGCGAAATATCTTTTATGAGGGTTCCCGCCATCGTCTGGTGACCGCCCCCGCCGAGATATTCCATTATTATCTGAACGTTTACCGCTCCGAGGGACCTTGCGGAAATATTTATTCCGGCTCTGTCTTCAAACAGCGTGAACGCCGCCTGAACTCTTTCGACATTGAGAAGATCGTCCGCCGCCTGTGCGGTTATTAGTTTTATATTTTCGGGAAGCGGCTGATCCCAAACCGCAATAGCCGCCACATCACGGTAAATTACCGCTTTCTGCATAAGTGCAATCTTATTTTTGTATGTTTCTTTGTCCGTCTGGAAAAGCAGCTTTACGCTTACGGGATTTGCCCCCATTTTTTTGAGGTAGGACGACGCGTCAAATGTTGTCGAGCTTGTTTTCAGAGTAAAACTCTTTGTATCGAGAATTATACCCGAAAGCAGTGCTTCGGCTTCACACGAAAGAAGTTCGTCATCGCAGATATACTGAATAAGTTCCGTCACCATTTCGGAAGCGGACGACGCGGACGGATCGTGGAAAGTAATAGACGCCGAATCTATATAATCGGAGCTTTTGCGGTGGTGGTCGACAACAATAAGGTCTCTTGCAAGCCTTAAAGAATCAAAGCCTTCGGCAACCTCCGGTCTGTGAGTATCGCAGACGACCGAAACCGTGTTGTTTGTCATTTTCACGTCGATATCATCGGGAGAAATGAACACATCTTCGAAAAATCCGCTCTTCCTCAATTTTTTAAGAAGCGGCAACGCCATTGTCGTTTTTTCGTCGATAACGATATAAACATCTTTGCGAAAATGCTGGGCAATCCGTGCCATTCCGACCGACGCTCCGAGGCTGTCCATATCGGAATATTTGTGTCCCGTTATTATGACGGTATCTCTTTCTTTAAGAAGTTCGGACAACGCGGAAGCAACGACTCTTGCCTTGATTTTCGAGCGTTTTTCGGTTCCTCCGGATTTTCCTCCGAAGAATTCATAGCCCGAATCGGTTTTGATTACTGCCTGGTCGCCGCCGCGGGAAAGTGCCATATCGATAGCCGTTTCGGCAAAATCTTCATTTGCACCGAATCCCTTTGAGCTTAAACCGATACCGATAGACAGCGTTGGGGAAACTTTCGTTCCTATATTAAGACCTCTGACGATATCGAGGATATCAAAACGCCTGTCGATCATCGCGACAAGATGTCTCTTTTCGAAAATAAGAAGATATCTGTCTCTTTCGATACGGCGGATTATTCCGTTCGAAGACGCTGCCCACTTTGAAACGGCTTCATCGATAAGTGCTGTGACCTGTGCTTTATCGATATCGCGTATATGGGAAAAGACATCGTCGTAGTTATCAATAAGCAGGTGAGCAACCGCGGGACGGGAAAAATCATATTCTCTCTGCAATTCGAAGAAATCGGTCGTATCAAAGAAATAAAGGATATTGAGTTCCTTTGAATTTATAACGAAGTTGTCGTCGAAAACCGTGAAATATTTTCCGTTCCACGATATTTTTGTAACGGAAGAAGTCAGAAT
>CAKSPP010000128.1 GCA_934481505.1 uncultured Eubacteriales bacterium | reverse complement strand
CCTTTATAATAGGAAGAACCTTGCTTTTTTCGCTGTCGTGGAAAATTCTCGGCAGGAAAAACCCGACTTTGTTTCCGTATTTTTCCATTGCGTTTTCGGTCGCCTTTTCGGAAAATTTCATAATCGGCAGCCATATTTTTTCGAGAATGTCTGCGTTTTCGGGCAGATTTTCGGGATAAAGAAAATATCCGCGGAGCCTTGTTTTTTCGGTGTGATACGCACTTTTTTCGGGCAAAAACGGAGTTTCTTTCAGATATCCGCCGCGAAAGGCACGCTGTTTTCCGAGATTTTCGCAAAGATTTCGCCTTGCGTTGTTTATTTCGGAAACGGGAATGAAAATCCCGTCGGGAATTTCACCCGAAAAGCTCTTCATATAATAAAAGGTGTTTCCGAATTTCGAAAGCGATTTTTCAAGCTGTTCTTTGGTTGTCGGGGCGTTTTTTGCGGGACTTGCGGCAATTTCGGTTTCGGCAGCAAACCCGTCGGTCGACAAAAACGAAACGCGAACGTTTCCGCCGCTTTCCGCAACCGAAATATCGACCCCGAACCGTTTTGTTTCCTTTTCTTCAAAGGTTATCTTTTCGGAACGCTCCGATTTTGTTCCGAACATTTCTTTGCCTGTGCGGTTTTCGTAATATCCCTGCGTAAAGCCGTTTCGGCTGAAAACGGAAGCGAGTTTTTCTTCGTTTTCTTCCGAAAAAGGAATTCCCGACTTCGCTGCGGCATATTCTTTGGTAACGGCGTAAACATATTCGGGGCTTTTCATTCTGCCCTCGATTTTAAGGGAGGTAACGCCGATATTTTCAAGTTCTTTTACATATTTAAGAAGCGAAAGGTCTTTTAAGCTTAAAGTGTACCCCTCTCTGTAAGGCAGTCGGCAAGGCTGTGCGCAAAGTCCGCGGTTGCCGCTTCTTTTCCCGATAACGCTGCTCATATAGCATTGTCCGCTGTAACACATACATAAAGCCCCGTGAACGAAAACTTCCGTTTCGGCACCTTCGGGAAGATTGCGGACAATATAGGTAATATCGTCTTTTGAAAGCTCGCGTGAAAGGACTATCCTCTTAAAGCCCCGCTCGAAAAGTTCGGTTGCCCCGTCAAGGCTGTGGACGGTGAGCTGTGTGCTTGCGTGAACGGGAATATTTGTGTTTTTTATAAGGTAATCGGCAAGAGCCAAATCCTGAACGATAAAAGCGTCGACACCCGCCCGAACGAACATTCCGACAACCTTTTTCACATCCGCAAACTCTTTGTCTTTTATAAGGACATTGAGAACCGCGTGGCACGCCACTCCGCGTTCCCTGCAAAACAAAACAGCCTCGCTTATCTCGCTTTCGGAGAAATTCGAGGCGTTTTCGCGTGCGTTAAAGGTTTCGGCACCGAAATAAACGGCGTCGGCACCCGCAAAGACCGCCGCCCGTAAAGCAGCCGGCGATCCTGCCGGAGAAAGAATTTCCATTTCAAAGTCCTTCCGTCAATTTCCGAAATCAAGTCCGAACGGATTTTCTATCTGACTGTCTTCGTCCTCGACCTGCTCTTCGGGTTCGTCGAGATATCCGGGAATTATTATATCCGAATCGTCTTCGGGTTCTTCGTTTTTTTCTTCGAAATCTTCGTCAAAATCAAAATCGTCGTCTTCGATATCCGCGGTAAGTTCCGCGATTTTCGTTTCGGCTTTTTTCAAAGCCGCTTCAAGTTCGTCGTTGATTTTAAGGGCGTCTTCGAGTTCCTTTTCCTTTGCGGCAAGGTCGCGGCGATATTCTTCGAGTGACGCCAGATCTTCTTTCAAGAGAGCTATTTCGTCGTCTTTTGCTTTCGCGGTTTTTTCGGCAGCTGCAAGCTTTTCTTCAAGAGAGGTTATCTCTTCGATGTAGTCGCCGTCGCCCGCACCTTTCGAAAGTCTGTCGAGCTCTTCGGTTGCTTTTTCGAGACGTTTTTTGAGTTTTGTCGCAATGCGGTGATATTTTATCTCCGATTCGCAGAAATCCATCGCCGCGATAAGGGCGACTCTCGTCGAGGGAGCGTATTGGTCTTCTCCCATGATTTCTCTTGTTTTCGCGTCTACCGCCGCAGCTATTCTTTTAGCGTGTTCTTCGCCCTCTTCGGTGTAGACCTTAAACTCCGTTCCCAAAATGCGGATCTTTACGATATTGTCCATAAAACGCCCTCCGAACTCAGCCTTTCTATTGACTTTTTAACAAATATATGCTTTAATAATAATGTATGTAATGAATTGTCCGCGGATTTTTCGACAAATTTCTCCGCTATATTTATTATACAATATAAATTCAATTTATTTCAACCGTCATTTTACCCAAAAGAGGGCGTTTTGCGACTTTGAAATATGTGCAAAACCTACAATGACAGAGAAAGGAAGCCTTTATGTCGTTTATCGAAGCCATAGTAATGGGAATTATTCAGGGAATCGCGGAATTTCTGCCGATATCCTCGTCGGGACATCTCGTCATAACCGAAAAGCTCTTCAACTGGGGAGAAACGCAGAGTGCCGATGTATTTTTCGATATGCTTCTGCACCTCGGAACACTTATCGCGGTATTCATAGTATTCCGCAAAACGATATGGGAACTTATAGTCTGCCTTTTCAAAACGATAGGTCAGATTTTCACCGGAAAATTCCATTTCAAAGATACCACCCCGATGCAGAAAATGATAGGATTTCTTATCATTTCGATCCTGCCGCTCTTCGTAATTTTCCCATTTAAGGACGCGATAACCGACTTTTTCTATAATTCTCTCCTCGCCGTCGGCATTGCCCTCATAATAAACAGCGTCGTGCTCTTTTTCTGCGACCGTTTCAAGGAAGGCAAAAAGACCGCGGGAAGCATGAGAAAAAGAGACGCTCTCGTTATCGGTATCGCTCAGGCGATAGCCGTTATCCCCGGAATTTCGCGTTCCGGCTCGACGATAACCGCAGGGGTCGGAATGGGTGTCCGCCGCAGCGAAGCCGCAGGATATTCCTTTATCCTTTCTATCCCCACAATTCTCGCGGCAGTTCTTCTCGACATTCTCGACACCGTAAAAGCGGGAGAATTAAACACCGAACTTCTGCCGCAGTATTTTGTCGGATTTGTCGTCGCGGCAGTCGTCGGATTTTTGTCGATAAAACTTCTGCAATATATTCTTAAATCGAAGAAATTCGTTATATTCTCGATATACTGCCTTATCGTCGGCGTTGTCGTAACGGCACTTGCCGTCGTCGGAATCTAACCGAAAGGAAAGCAAAATGGCACAGACAAAAAAGAAAAAGGCGTCGCCGTCAAAGGCTAAAAAACCTGATGTTAAAAACAAAAAGCAAAGCAGGGTCAAGGATGATGTTTACGGCGTTCTTCTGCTGCTCGCGGCAGTCCTCGTGATTTTCAGCCTCACCACCGACCTTATCGGGGTTGTCGGCGGATTTTTGAGAAAAGTTTTCTTCGGGCTTCTCGGTCCGGGGGCTTTTCTGCTGCCCGTATTTTTTGTCTATATCGGAATAATGCTTATCGCGACCAACAAAAAACTCACTTCCCGCGGAGTTTTCGGTTCGGTCTTTATTCTTGTTTTTTCCTCGTTTTTCAATATTTTCCTCTTCACCGCACCCCAAATGAACGAAACGCCTTTCCCCGAATATTTAAGCAGCCTTACCTCCTCCCTTTTTGAAACGGGAAGCACTTCCCTTTCGTCGGGCGGAGTTCTCGGCGGATATATTTCCGTTCCGCTTTCGGCGGCTTTCGGAAAAGTCGGAGCGGGGATAATCCTTTTCGCGATTATGCTCGTTACCTTTATCGTCGCAACGGGTATCGACATCAAGGCGATGTTTGCCGTTATGAAATCGGACGGACACAGAAACGAAGAAGAACCGACGACCGAAGAGAGAATTGAAAAGCACCGCCTGAAAAAAGAAGAAAAGGAAAAGGCGAAAGAAGCGAAAGCCGCAGCCAAAAAGGAAAGAGCGGAAATTCCCGAACTTGACGAAAAAGCCGCCAAGGAAAGAAGAGACCGTTTCACCTTTGTCGGAGCGGCAAAAGAAGCGGAATCGGGCAAAAAGCTCGAAGAATATTTCGACGATATCGCCGCTCAATATTCAAACGGAAACAAGACAGCCGAAATCCCCGTCGAAGAACCCGTTCTCGAAGAGAAAAAGCCCGAAAGAGAAAAATTCGACCCCGAAATCGCGAAAGAGGTCGCCGAAGATATCGACAAAAACCTCGAAACCCCGACGGAGGGAGAATATGTCTTTCCGCCCGTCGATCTTCTCAATTATATTCCGCAGAACGAAACGCTTTCGGGTCTTGAAGAATTAAAACAGAACGCCGAAAAACTTATCGACACCCTCCGCAGCTTCAATATAGAAGCAAGGGTCATAAACGTTTCGAGAGGCCCGTCGGTCACGCGTTACGAATTGCAGCCGTCGACAGGAGTAAGGG
>CAKSPP010000127.1 GCA_934481505.1 uncultured Eubacteriales bacterium | reverse complement strand
GAAGAAACGCGACAAGGTCTGAAACTTCAATACTGCCGTCCATTATGAAAAGCGAGCCGAAAAGAACCGCAGAAAGATAAATAAGACCGTCGAAGAAGCGAACGCCGCTGTTGAATATTCCCATATAGCGGTAGGTCATTTTCTTTATATTAAGAAATTTTTTATTGTTCTTTTCGAATTTTTCACGCTCAATATCTTCGTTTGCAAAGGATTTAACGACTCTTATTCCGCCGAGACTGTCTTCGGCGTTGGCGTTTATCTCGGCAATCTGCTCTCTTTGAAGACGGAAAGCCTTTCGCATTTTTCCGTTATAAATAAAGGAAAATGCTATCATAAACGGAAGCATTGCAAAAACCACAGCCGTAACTTTCAGGCTTATTGTCGAAAGAATAATAAAAGAGCCGATTATTTTCACAGCGGCACTCAAAAATTCTTCGGGACAATGGTGAGCAAACTCCGCGATATCGAAAAGATCGGTCGTAAGTCTTGACATAAGATAGCCGACTTTCGTATTGTCATAATATGAAAATGACATCTTTTCAAGATGGTTAAAAAGTTTCGAACGCATATCGGTTTCTATTTTCGAGCCCATAACGTGTCCGCAGCAGGAAATGTAATAATTGAAAAACAGGTCAAATATCCTCAATATAAGCAGAAGAGCCGACGAAGAAAGGATAACGGATAAATCAAGCCCCGAAGAAGAAAGCCCGTCGTTCAATATATGACGGACGATCATCGGAAAAGCAAGATCGACACCGATAACCGCAAGGCAGCAGAGAATATCAGCGGCAAATGTAAATTTATAAGATTTATAATACGGAAAGAACCGTTTTATCAGGCTGAAAGTTTTCATTTGCAATTCTCCGAAAAAAGTTTTTCAAGTTTGTTTTTTGACTCGATTATATCCAAAATATCCGAATAGTTTTTTGAATACACTTCCGTCATATAAACACCCGAAAAGCCGACAGTATCAAGAGTCTTTTTGATACCGAGCAGATTCCGCGAGCCGCAGCACGGCAAAAGGCAATCTTCCGTTTCGGTCGCGTCGTTTATATGAACCATATTTATATTTTTCATTACCTTTGCGATTTCTTCCGGGTCTTCGCCGCTCCGTCCTGCCTGCTTTATATCAAGAGTAAAGCTTATCTCATCTCCTAAAATATCGACCAGGGATTTTATATAATCTTTCTTTCCGCAAAGACATCTTCCGACATTTTCCTGGGAAAAGATAATTCCTTCTTTGGCGGCGGATTTTTTCAGTTCCATATATGTTTCGGCATATCTTTCGGGAGAAATTTTGACATTCTGTTTTAGAAAAGCCCCGTGGAACTGAAAAATACGAACGCCGAGCTTTGCGACCTGGTGAAAAATATGCTTATATATTTCCATGCCGTCGTCATACCGTCTTTGATAATCGGAAAAGAAATATTGCGGCTCCGCAAAAGAAGTATAAGGATGAGCGGAGACCACTGTAATGCCGTGAGCCTCGGTAAAAGCCTTTATTTCCGATATAAAAGAGTCGGAATACTCGCTGTCCGTATTGAAAAATATTTCGATGTTTTTATAGCCTGTTTTTGCCGCTTTTTCAAGAGACTTCTCTACCGTCTCGGGATAAAAGCATGCGGTTGAAATTCCGAATTGCATAAATACTCCAATGCTATTGCTTTTTAAGTTCCGAAATATGTACTCCGAGAAAAAGCGTAAAGGAAAAAACCGAGCAGCCTATTGCGTCGCGATAAAAAAGCGAAAGACTTTCGGTCATTTCAAAATCGAAAATAAGAAACGAAAGTATCACGCATAAAATCGACAATAATGCCGCCGAAAGGAAAATTCCGCACGCAGTTTTCGAAGTAATCTTTATTTTTTTCATAAAATCGCCTCCGCCACAATTATAGCGGACGGCGGTTCGTAAAACAATATATAAAAAAAGGAAAAAGTGTCAAAGCCGTCCGTAATGAAAACATTACCGACGGCTCGTTTTTTTGTTATCTGCGACGTTTATCCCCGGATCTTTTCAAATCTCTGAGATTTTTATTCCCGGCAAATTTTTCATCGCTTTCCTGTTTGAAACGGCTGAGCATATCCTCGAAGGAAACTTCTTTTTTCGGTCTTCTGAACGGTTCTTCTTTTTTCTCTTCGGCAGAAGCTTTCTTTATCGAAAAATTATACCGTCCCTTGTCATCAATATTTATAACCTTGACCGAAACATCCTGTCCCTCGGACAAAAAATCTTTTATTTCGGAAACATAAGCGTCGGCGACCTCGGAAATATGAACCATTCCCGATTCTCCGCTTTCAAGTTTGACGAAAGCACCGAACTTTGTAAGTCCGCTGACCTTTCCGTTATAAATTTTGCCCACCTCTACGGACATACAGTTCTTTCCTCCAAATTCCCGAATATCAGTTTCCGATAACGTCTTTATAAACGGTTTCGTCGTTTTTGGCGTAACCGTTATCCTCCGCTATAATGCGGTAAACGTCTTTTTTACCCTCTTCGTCCTTTAATTCTTCGTTCAGAGAGGCCTGCTCGTTGTTTTTGAGTTTTTGTTCGGTTATTTCCGATTTGAGTTTATCAATCTCGGCGTTTTTCGACGCAATATCGGGAAGAAACTTTCCGATACCGGTAACAACACAGATTACGAGAATCACAGCCAATGCTATATTAAGAAACTTCGTTTTCACTTTCTTTATTCGCAGAGGAATCCTGCTTACTGCCTCTCCTTCTTTTTATTTTCAATATCGTCTTTTTTAATTTTCCGTAAATAAATCTTCCGACGGTCAGGTAATACAAAGAACATCCCGCCACACATACGAGAACGACATAAAGCCTGATTTCGCCGTTCGCAAAGAAAAAACAGAAAATCAAAAATTCAACGGCACAAAGGATGAAAAATATTAAATCCTCAAAAAAAACAGCCGTTTTCCCGGGGGTAAAAACCACCCTCAATATCCTGAAAAAATCATATTCAATTCCGACAATAAGAGAAAAAACAAACGCCGAAAGAAAAAGAATAAGTTGAGAATAAACGGAAAAATCCATCAGCGGAAAAGTCTTGTTAAAAGGCTTTCGTTTTTCTTTTCTCGCTTTTCGACATAGGAAACCGAAGAAATAAGGCCTTCGACGACAGCCTCTTCCGTTTCAAGCGAAAGCTTTGCGAGATGCAGATTTTTGCCCGTTATTACTATTCTTCCGAGGTTCGTTATTACGGCAGCCGCCGTGTCATCAAAACATTCGGAATCTGTAACTCCGTATAAATAAAGTTTTTCTCTGTTTTCAAGAACGATATTGCCGGATAATTTGCCGTCCATTATGCTTCCTCCCGTAAATCATTATATAGAATAATACGGAAAAAAGGAAGTAAATATGACAAATCAGAGGATGACTTTATACATCTCCTCTGCCTGATCTTTTGTTACATGCTCGGATATTTTCATTATTTCGAATTTCACGGTCTTGTTGCTGAAAGTTATCTCGACGACGTCTCCGACGGAAACATCTTTCGACGGCTTTGCGGGCTTTCCGTTTACCGAAACATGCGACGAAGAACAGGCTTCGTTTGCAACGGTGCGGCGTTTTATGAGCCGTGAAACTTTAAGGAATTTATCTAATCTCATAAAATGAATATTTCAGGCTGTCCTGAAAACATCAAAACAGCCTGTAATTTTCCGAAATAATTATTTAACAGCGTCTTTAAGACCTCTGCCTGCCTTGAATACGGGAACTTTGGAAGCAGGGATAACGATCTTTTCAGCGGGTTTCTGGGGGTTGCGGCCTTCTCTTGCTGCTCTTTCGCGAACTTCGAAGCTTCCGAATCCTACTATCTGAACCTTATCGCCTTTAGCGAGTGCTGCGGTGATAGCATCAATTACTTTGTCAATAACAATACCGGTGTCTTTTTTAGACATTCCGACTTCTTCAGCAACAGCTGAAACCAATTCAAATTTGTTCATTTTTTATTCCTCCGTAATTTTTATTATTATCCCTCTTCTTGAAAGGGGCATGAACACTAATTTTTCTGTTTTTCCGCATTTATTATTTCTTCGCAGCGGGAATATAAAAGTTCCTCTCCGTCAAGACCTTCGCTTTGAAGAACGGCACAGGTATAAAAAAGAAGATCTTCGAGAGCTTTCTTTCTGTCTCCGGAGTTTTCCAGAGAAGCGGCAGCCGACTTTATACCGTCGATTGCAGCTTCAGGGTTTTTATCCATAATTCCGGCTTTTCTTGCACGCTTTATGACTTTCTGGGTTCTCATAAGAGACGGTAAAGATCTTGCCACAGCGTCGAGTTCGTCGGCAGCGGTCGTCTGATGTTTTTCCGTTTTTTTGAGAGCGTCCCAATTTTCAAGTATCTCGGCGGAATTCTTAACTTTTACATCGCCGAAAACATGCGGATGGCGGTAGATAAGCTTTTTGCAGATCCCGTCGCAGACATTGTCGATGT
>CAKSPP010000126.1 GCA_934481505.1 uncultured Eubacteriales bacterium | reverse complement strand
ACTTGAATCTATCGAGCCGATAAAAACCGGACATATAAACGATACTATGTGCGTCACCTTTAAGCGTGACGACGGAACGAGAAAATCCTATACTCTTCAGAGCATAAATACATATGTTTTCAAAAAACCGGAAGTCGTAATGAACAATATTATGGCTGTCACCGACTATCTTTGCGATCAGTATCATGCAGAGGGGCTTCACGCTTCCCGCCATGTTCTGAAATTCTACAAAACCGTTGACGGTCAGAATTTTTACAGAGACGAAAAGGGAAGATGTTGGAGAGTTTATCTCTTTGTCGGCGACGCATCGACCTACAACAATGTAAGCGACCCCGTTTTGCTTTACAATGCGGGCAAGGCTTTCGGAGAATTCCAGAAAAGGCTTTCGAATTTCCCGATGGATAAACTTGAAGAAACCATTCCGAACTTCCATAATACACCCGACAGATACCGTCAGTTAAAAGAGGCAATTGCGGAAAACGCTTCCGGAAGAGCCGATTCGGTAAAAGACGAAATCAATTTCTTCCTTGAAAGAGAAGAAATGGCGGCGACCCTTTACAATCTTCAAAAAGAGGGAAAACTGCCTCTCCGCGTAACTCATAACGATACGAAATACAACAATGTGCTTATCGACAACAAAACCCACGAAGCAATCTGCGTTATCGACCTTGACACCATAATGCCGGGACTTTCCGTTCATGATTTCGGCGACGCTATCCGTTTTGCGACAGCAACCGCTGCGGAGGACGAAAAAGATCTTTCGAAAGTTCATATGGATATCAATTCTTTCGATGCGTTTACAAAAGGTTTTATCGGTACCGCAAAAGGCTTTTTCACACAGACAGAGCTTGACAATATGGTTATGGGTGCTAAACTTATGACTCTCGAATGTGCCGTAAGATTCCTTACCGACTATATAAACGGCGACGTGTATTTCAAGACCGAGTATCCCGAACATAATCTTGACAGAGCCCACACTCAGATAAAGCTTGTTTCCGAAATGGAACAGAAAGAAGTCGAGATGCAGGAAATTGTCAGAAAATATTCAAAATAATTTATAAAAGAATTTTAAGTCCGACAGAGAAATCTGTCGGACTTTTTATCATTAAAAAGTCACAAATTGCCTATTGAAAATATATATGTATTTTGTTATAATATATAATGGTATGAGTTGGAATTGTTGTTAGCTTTATTCCGACACATCAAATGCTAATTTTTTTGTATTATTTTAATTTTATATGGAGGTATAAAGGATGGATGTCCAGGGCAAAAACAAAAAATGGAACGAAATGCGTGACCGCATTGACGATATCTATTCTTCGGGAAAAGCAATGAAGAGAATTCAGTCGCTTTTCGACGAGGGAACATTTGTCGAAGTCGGTGCTTTCGTTAAACAGAGACCCACAGAATTCGGCACCGCGTCCGAAAACGAAGGTGTTATCACCGGCTACGGCTCTGTAAACGGTCAGTTAGTGTTCGCATTCGCACAGGAACCCGAAATATTAAAGGGAAGCGTAAGCGAAATGCACGCCCGCAAAATTTGCAACATAATGGATATGGCTCTTAAAGCGGGCGCTCCGCTCGTTTCCGTTATAGATTGCAGCGGTATCCGCATAAACGAAGGAATAGACGCTCTTTGCGGATACGGAAAAATTCTTTCGAAATGCAATGAACTTCTCGGCAATGTGCTTCATGTCTGCGTAGTATGCGGCACCTGTGCCGGAGCTTTGTCGTTTATCCCGGCTCTTGCGGATTACACCGTCGTAACCGAAAAGTCGGAACTCTTCCTCTCCGCTCCCGCAGTAGTTGAGGCAAGATACGGTAAAAAAGACGCAGGAACGGCAGCCGTTGCGTATAAGAACGGTATCGCAAGTGTCGTTGCAAAGGACGACGCAGAAGCAATCGCCAAAGCTGTCGAATTTATCGGATTTGTTTCCGAACCCGACGAAGCCGAAGACGATTACAACCGTCTTGTTCCCGAAATCGAAACCGTTATTTCAGCAGACGGATATGACGCAAAGAAAGTTATAGAAAGCATTGCCGACAACGGCAAAGCTCTTTATATGTACGACGGAAACGCGGAAAACATCGTAACCGCTCTTGTAAATCTCGGCGACGAGCTTGTCGGAGTTATAGCAAACAACCCGGCGGCAAAGAACGGAGCTCTCGACTCTGCCGCGGCAAAGAAAGCCGCACGTCTTGTCGGTTTCTGCAACGACTTTGATATTCCTCTTCTCACTCTTGTCGATACCGAGGGCTTTGAAGCGGATAAAGACGAAAATATCGAAGACGCGGCTCTTCTTATCAACGCTTTTTCAAATGCCGAAGTTCCGAAAGTTTCTCTTGTTGTCGGACGTGCATACGGTGCGGGCTATCTTTCGATGTGCTCGAAAGCTACCGGTGCGGATATAGCTCTTGCTCTTCCCACCGCTGAAATTTCCGCTCTTTCTCCGACCATCGGAGGTATATTCTTCGGTGACGAAATTTCCAAAACCGAGGGCAGGGAAGCTGCAATCGCCGATTACAAAGAAAAAACCGCGTCTCCTTATGAGGCGGCAAAGAGAGGTTATATTGACGATATAATCGAACCTCTTACCGCAAGACAGCTTCTTATCTCTTCTTTTGAGATGCTCGAAATGAAATAAGGGAGGCAGATAAATGTTTAATTTAACGCTTCTCGCGGGAACTGTCCCGAATGCCGCGGATTATCCCGTTCCGGAGGGGGCTTTGGACAAGCTGGGGTACGGCTTGCAGGTTGCTCTCGTCGGTATGGGCACGGTCTTCTTCGTACTTTTCCTTCTGATGTTCGTTGTGTATATTTTCAAACTTGTTTTTTATACCATACCGAACAAAAAGGCGGCTAAAAACGCCGATACGGCAGTTGAAGAACCCGTTCAGACGGCGACTGTCGCAACAACAGACAATGACGGAGAAATCGCGGCTGTAATCACCGCTGCTATCGCTTCTTTCTATGAAAACGGAAACGGGGCGGAAGCAAGACAGAAATATAAAATAAGATCTTTTAAGAGAATTTAAGGTCGGAGGTAATAAAATGATTAAGATATTCAATGTTAAAGTAAACGGAAAACAGTATGCCGTTGAGGTTGAAGAGGTTTCCTCCTCCGGCACCGCAGTTGCAGCTCCCGTTGCAGCACAGCCCGTACAGGCTCCCGCGGCAGCTCCCGCACCCGCAGCGGCTCCCGTTGCGGCAGGTGCAAACACAGTAAAAGCTCCTATGCCCGGAACCATCCTTAAAATAAATGTCAAAGCAGGCGACGCCGTTAAGAGAGGCGACGTTCTCTGCGTTCTCGAAGCAATGAAAATGGAAAACGATATCAAAGCCGCAAATGACGGCGTTGTTTCCGCAGTTCATGTTTCTCAGGGAGCCTCGGTCAATACCGGTGACGCTCTGGTTTCTCTTTAATCGCTTTTGCGAAATTTTAAAGAAATCGGAGGTTTGAAAACTTGGATATTGTCGGTGTCTTCAGAGACTTTATAACCAATTCGGGTTTTGCGGCTCTTTTCAAGCCTATGATGGAAATTAACATCTTCGGTGTAAATATTCCCATCTACGGACAGCTTATAATGATCGCGGTTTCCTGCGTTCTTATATATCTTGCGATAGGCAGAGGGTTTGAACCTATGCTGCTTCTGCCTATTGCTTTCGGCATGCTGCTCGCAAACCTGCCGCTTGCAAATCTTATGCACCCCGAATACTTCGCGGACGGTCAGCTTTTAATTTCGGATATTATTCACAGCGGTAACCTGCTGGATATTCTGTATCTCGGAGTTAAACTCGGCGTCTATCCGCCTCTTATATTCCTTGCGATAGGTGCGATGACCGACTTCGGTCCGCTTATTGCAAATCCGAAGAGCCTGCTTCTCGGAGCAGCGGCTCAGCTCGGTATATTCGTTACCTTTATAGGAGCAATATTCCTCGGCTTTAACGCCCTTGAAGCGGCTTCTATCGGTATTATCGGAGGAGCGGACGGTCCTACCGCCATTCTTGTAACAAAGAGCCTTGCTCCGCACCTTTTGGGTGCAATAGCGGTCGCCGCATATTCGTATATGGCACTTGTTCCGCTTATTCAGCCGCCTATAATGAAAGCTCTTACCACCAAAAAGGAAAGAGCCGTCGTTATGGAACAGCTTCGACCCGTTTCCAAAAAGGAAAAGATTATTTTCCCGATTGTTGTTGCAATTGTTGTTATCCTTATTCTTCCCGACGCGGCACCCCTTATCGGATGTCTTATGCTCGGTAACTTAATGAAAGAAAGCGGTGTTGTCGACAGACTCAGCAAAACCGCACAGAACGAACTCTGCAACACGATTACAATATTCCTCGGAGTATCTGTCGGAGCTACCGCAAACGCCGAAAACTTCCTTAAACCGCAGACTCTTTATATAATCCTTCTCGGACTTATAGCATTTTCCATTGCTTCTGCGG
The DNA here is from genome assembly GCA_934481505.1 of uncultured Eubacteriales bacterium. Classification (GTDB taxonomy): domain Bacteria; phylum Bacillota; class Clostridia; order Oscillospirales; family UBA644; genus Geddesella. The sequence continues at coordinate 10 of CAKSPP010000126.1, read as the reverse complement.
GCGGAGTTTT
>CAKSPP010000125.1 GCA_934481505.1 uncultured Eubacteriales bacterium | reverse complement strand
GGTCGATAAAGAAGGGGGGCTCGACCGAGAAAACGTTTCCTTTGTAAGAAACGACTTTGCAGACGACGTTTTCCTTAACAAACTTGAAGTTGTCGGGGAGAATGTCTTTGCTCAAAGGCATCTGCTCATAGGTATCGGTATCCATAAAGTAATAAAGATCGCCGTCGTTGTAAAGATATTCCATATCTTTTCTTTCGATTATTGCCTGGGGGAATTTGTCCGTCGGGGAGAATGTTTTTTCAACAACGGAACCCGTTATTACATTCTTGATTTTGGTGCGGACGAAAGCGGCTCCCTTACCGGGCTTTACGTGCTGAAATTCTACAACGGAATAAACATTGCCGTCCATTTCGAAAGTCAGACCGTTTCTGAAATCACCAGCTGAAAACATATTTTACCTCCAATAATATACGGAATAAAGAAATTCTTCTTCGCATACATTTAGTTTATAATACTACTTAATTATACACGATGCCCGCAATATTTGCAAGTGGTATCCTTTATAAAAAAGTGACAAATTGGTGACAAAACTGAAACGGAGCGACCCTGTAATGAAAGAAAAGATACCTGTTTTCGTTTTTGCGGCGGTTTTGCTGCTGCTTATTTCTATTCTGCCCGCACTTTCCGTCCCGACCGCGGCGGAACGCGGCTTTGTCGTGATTATCGACCCCGGCCACGGCGGAGACGACGGCGGAGCTTTGTCGATTTCGGGAAAATGCGAAAAGGATTTCAATCTCGACCTTTCGCTTCGATTGTCGGAAACACTTGAAAATATGGGGATAAAAACCGTGCTTACCCGAACCGAAGACAGCGATACCGACGGGGAAGATGGCTTTCATAAAAGAAAAGATATTCTGGAAAGGCTTGCTTTTACAAAAAAATATCCCGATTCTCTTTTCGTTTCGGTTCATATGAATTCCTCGACTTCCGAAAACGATAAAGGGTTTCAGGTTTTTTACGGAACGAAAAACGAAGAAAGCAAACTGCTTGCCGAAAAAATTCATTCGGAAATTTCGCTCAAAGCCTATACTTCAAGACTTCGCGAAGTCAAACAGACGCCCGACAGCGTTTATATAATGAAAAATTCGGAAGTGCCGTCGGTCTTGGTGGAGTGCGGTTTTATCAGCAATAAAACCGACGAAAATCTGCTTTCCGACCCCGATTACAGACAGAGCCTCGCCTATGTTCTTGCCTCGGCGATAAGCGATTTTATAAAATAAAAGCGGCTCATTGAGCCGCTTCGTCGGTAAGTATTATATCTTTGAGCCAACATTCAAGGTCGTAGACCCATTTTTCGGTATGCTTGAATTTCCCGAACGCAAGTCCGTGCTGTGCGAAAGGATAGATATGCAGCTCCACGGGAATTTTGTGTTCGGCAAGGCTTTTTGCGTATTCAAGCGAATTCTTTACCGGAACTTCGCTGTCGCATGCCGTGTGCCAGATAAACGCCTGCGGGGTGTCTGCCGTGACCTGCTTTTCGAGCGAATAATAATCGAGAAGCTCGTCGTTTTCAAGCTCTTTTCCGAGAAGAGCGATAATCGACCCTGCGTGAGCAAAGGACATATCGGTCGTTATTACGGGGTAGCAGAGAATCTGAAAATCGGGACGCGAACTTTCTCTGTCGATGTCGTCTTTCGGGTTTTCTTCATCTTCGAAATGAACCGCGGTGCAGCCTGCGAGATGTCCGCCCGCCGAAAAGCCCATAATTCCTATTTTATCTTTCGGATAGCCGAATTTCTCGGCGTTATGCCGAAGATATCTCATCGCCCTTTTCGCGTCCGAAATCTGGTCGGGCTGGGTGTAGGGGAAAACCCTGTAATTTAAGTATGCCGCCGAAATTCCCATTTCGTTGAATTTCTTTGCCGCGGCGTCTCCCTCGAGTTCTTCCGAGACGAATTCATATCCGCCTCCCGGGCAGATAAGAACGCATGCGGGGGCGTTTTTAAGAAAATATGTTTTAAGATAAGGTTCAAACGGGTCTTCGGGATTATGTTCTCCCTCGATAGGTGCTTTTTCCCATAAAGGTACTGTGTCCATAATAAGTCTCCTTTTCAATCGACCTGATTATACAATAAATTTATTATAAAGTCAATATTTTATGATTTTACTCTTCGAAAATTTCACAGTTGGGACACTATTTCATGCTAAAATAACAGTGTGGAAGTCTCCCGGAAAGGAAAATATGACTCTCGACAAGCTTGAAACGGGTAAAAAAGCGACGGTCGTTTCTCTCCCGAAAGGCGGGAATATCCGCCGCAGACTTCTGGATATCGGAATTTTTCCGGGTGCAAAGATTACCGCAAAGGGAAAGGCTCCTTTCGGCGGACCTATGATTTTCGATATCGGCAATATTGTCGCTTTGCGGACGGAAGACGCCGCAAAAATAGTTTGCAAATTATGATTTTCGCACTTGTCGGAAACCCGAACTGCGGAAAAACCGCCCTTTTCAACCGTCTTACCGCGAGCCGTTGTAAGGTCGGGAATTTTCCCGGAGTCACGGTCGAGAAAAAGGTCGGAAAACTTGTCTGCGACAAACAAATTTCGATTGTCGATCTGCCCGGCGTTTATTCGCTTTCGCCCTATACCGAAGAGGAAAAAGCGACCGTCGACTTTCTCTTGTGCGAAAAATGCGACTGCGTTATAAACGTAATCGACGGCACCGATATTAAACGCGGACTTTGTTTTTCTTTGCGGCTTTCGTTTCTTAAAATTCCGACGGTTATCGCTCTCAATATGTCGGACGAAGTTGCAAAAAACGGCGGCGGAAACGATACAAAGCTCCTTTCCGAAATAATGAAAATGCCCGTCGTCTCTGTTTCCGCAGTCAAAAAAACGGGACTTGAAAACCTTGTTGCGGCGGCAAAAAAACAGGCTGCCGAAAGAAAAACGGAAATTCCCGAAGTCTTTTTCGGCGAAATGAAAAAACGCTTTGAAAATGCCGAAAACCTTTTGCGTTACGAAAGTGAAAAAGCGAAAATCCCGGTTTCTTTTGCGGCTCTCTGCCTTGCCGAGAAAAACAATTTCATAACAGAAAAACTCGGTCTTTCAAAAGATTTTTCGGCAGTTTTCTCTCCCGACTCCGACTGTGATATTGCTGCGGCTTTCTTTTCGTTTGCCGACAATGCCGTTTATTCGTGCGTAAAGCAGGGAAACGGAAAACGCCGCCGCCTCACCGAAAAACTCGACGGAATTTTCTGCGATAAATATTTCGCTCTGCCCGTTTTCGTGTGTTTTGTTTTTATCGCCTTTTATCTTACTTTCGGACCTTTTGGCGGTTTTCTTACCTCAAAGGTCGGCGAATTTATTTCTTTTGTTTCCAAAAACGCGGAAAACTTTCTCTTGAATACGGGAGCTTCCGAAACGGTCATTTCACTTTTTTGCGACGGGATAATTTCGGGTGTCGGAAGTGTTCTTTCGTTCGTTCCCGTTCTTCTGTTTTTGTTCGCCTTTATTTCCTTTGCCGAAGAATCGGGATATGCCGCGAGAGCTGCCCTTATCTTCGACGGCGTAATGAAAAAAGTCGGGCTTTCGGGCAGAAGCGTTATTCCGTTGCTTATCGGTTTCGGCTGCTCGGTGCCTGCGATTATTTCTTCAAAAGGACTTTCCGAAAAGGAGAAAAAACGGACTGTTTTTGCGATTCCCTTTATGTCATGCGGTGCGAAAATCACCGTATATGCGGCTTTTATTCCCGTCTTTTTCCCGAAAAGAGCCTTCCCGACGGTTCTGTTTTTATATCTTCTCGGCGTTGCCGTTGCTGTGATTTACTTTTGTGTAAGACATTCTTTCGGCGATAAAAACGCTGCCGAACCTTATATCTCGGAATTGCCGCTTTACCGTCTGCCGACGCTTTCCGACCTTTTTTCGAGAGTTTTTCTGCGAGTTGGCGATTTTCTTTCAAAGGCTTTCGGAATAATTCTTCTGTCGTCGGTTTTGGTTTGGTTCCTTACATATTTTGATTTTTCGCTTTGCCATGTGCCTCCCGACGAAAGCATGCTTGCCTCGGTGGGGAAATTCGTTTCGCCGATTTTCACTTTCTGCGGCTTTTCGTCGTGGCAGGCTGCCGCCGCGATAATTTCGGGGTTTTTATCGAAAGAATCGGTCGTCGCGACTTTGTTTGTTTTAACCGGAAAGACGGGCGGACTTCCGTCGGTTTTTCCGTCGGCTTTTCCGGCGATGAGTTTTCTTATATTTGTTCTTTTATATCCGCCGTGCGTCGCCGCTCTCTCTGTGCTCAAAAGAGAAACGGGAGTTTTCCGCACCGCCGCTGCCGTGATTTTTCAGTTTGCCGCAGCTCTGATTCTTTGTTCGGCGTTCTACGGCGTTTCCACACTTTTTTCATAACGAAAGGAAGTAAAAAATGCAGGATTACGTTACTTTTGACGGAGTTTCCAAAGTTTACGACATGGGAGAAATCAAAATTCCCGCTCTGACCGACGCCTCGTTCGGAATTAAAAAAGGCGAGCTTTGCGT
>CAKSPP010000124.1 GCA_934481505.1 uncultured Eubacteriales bacterium | reverse complement strand
CTTCTGGGGCACCGTCAAAAGCCCCGCCTGCCCTCTTCCCCACTCTTCGCGTTCTATAAGACTTATAAGAACTTTTATTCCGCTTAAATTCGAAGAAGAGCTTATTATTTTCTATCATATGGGGCCTTTCGGCGGCGAAGACTTCGAATACAGAAACCTTTTGCAGGACGTAAACACCCGTTATCCCGCGTCTCTTTTGTTCTATACCGCAGACCTTATTTCGTCCTATCTCGATGAAGAAAAAGTGGACAACTGATGTTGCCGCTTCGTTACAAAAAAAACACCATTTTGTAACAAACAGATATTGACATTAAGGCAAAAATCCTGTATACTTATATAGCACTTTGATTGAGTGTATCGGTATGGCGGAATAGCTCAGTTGGCTAGAGCGCTCGGTTCATACCCGAATGGTCGTTGGTTCAAATCCGACTTCCGCTACCAGGCCCGTTGGTCAAGCGGTTAAGACACGGCCCTTTCACGGCTGTAACAGGGGTTCGATTCCCCTACGGGTCACCAAAAATCGGCAGGTATCGTAAGATATTTGCCGATTTTTACTTTTTCACTCTTCATTTTTCACTCTTCACTCAATACCTGCCGATTTTTGGAAGTAATAAGTAAAAGTGAATAGTGAAAAGGTAATAAATCGGGAATCACGAAGAACAAAGTTATTTTTCCTATTATATAGAAAAAGTCCCTCAGGCAACTGAGGGACATATTTCTATAATTTTACACTTTTATACAAATACCAAAAGCAGAGTCGAGGCAACGACAAGAAGAAAGCCGAGCAATTCCCGTTTGGTGAGTTTTTCTCCGAAAACGAAATAGGAGAAAACTACCGTTACGACAAGGCTTAATTTATCGATAGGAACGACTACGGAAACGTCACCCGTCTGCATTGCCGCATAATAACAAAGCCATGAAGCACCCGTCGCAAAGCCCGACAGAACAAGGAAAAGCATTTCCTTTTTATCGACAGTTGCGATTTCCTTTGTCTTACCCTTTACGCAGACGACGATAAACGCCATGATGAGAACGACGACTGTTCTTATCGCAGTACCGAGGTCGGACGGGATATCGGTTATTCCTATCTTTGCGGTAATAGATGTAAGCGATGCGAAAACCGTCGAAAGAATTGCGTATAAAAGCCATTTTCCGTTCGTTTCGGTTTTATCCGTTTTCTTTTTGGCGACCATCAGAAGAGTTCCGGTGAGCATTACAATCATTAAAATAAGCTTCGGGAACGAAAACTCTCCGAAAAAGATGAACGCCAAAATCATTGTAAGAGCCGTAGACGATTTATCTATCGGTGCGACTTTATTTATATCACCGAGAGACAGTGCCTTAAAATAGCAGAGCCACGACGCCCCGGTAAAGAAACCCGAGACGATAAGGAAACAAAGATTTTTTACCGTAATTTCCGACATACTGTTTATACCGCCCGAAATAAGGGCGATAACCCATGCGAAAACGAGAACCACGCAGGTACGAAGAAAAGTCGCAACATCGGAATTTGTTTTTTTGATGCCGCACTTCGCTAAAATTGCGGTTATACCGGCAAAAAACGCCGAAAGAAATGCAAGTAAAACCCACATATAACCACTTCCAGAATAAGTATACCACCGTTTTGTATATATGTCAATTATAAAAGTTCGACTCCCCTACGGTAAGGCATAGGAGAGTCGAACTTTTTATCTGTAACCGACAATAATTGCGATTTCGGGCTCAAAATAATCGCTCGTCAGGCTGCTGAAGCCGCTTGCTTTCCATGTTTCGTTAAAAGAAATATCTTCCGTATTGCTGAGAACAATAAAGGTTGAATCTTTTGCCGCATTGCTCATTCTTCCGCTTATTTCAAGGCGGTATTTATATCTTCTGCCGTCGGCGACCCAAAGCCCGTTTTCGTCTTTATAATGTGCGACGGTTATCGCTGTGTCTCCGTCCGACTGCTTTGCCGTAACTTCATACTTAACGCTATACGCAGGCTGCGGATCGGTAAGGAAACAGACCGCGACCGAGATAACGGCGGCAACCGCAACAACAATAAGCCAAAACGCGGGCTTTTTATAGTTGAGAACCGATTTTATCCTGCTTTTGACACCGACTTCCCCGAAAGCAAGAGGACAGGCGGAAACGGTGTTTTTCTTCGAACTGCACGCCAAAAGCGAACGGGAATAATCGGCTTTTTCTTCCGATGTAAAGCTGCCGACAACTTTTTCGTCGCAGGCAAATTCGATATCGCGGCAGAATAGAATATATGCAAGCCAGACAAAGGGATTGAACCAATGAAAAGTCAGAATAAAAAATCCGAGAGGTTTCCAAAGGTAATCTTTGCGTGAGATATGGGCGTTTTCGTGAGCTATGACATTTTCCGCATCATTTTCGCTTATATTAAAAGGCAGATATATTTTCGGTTTTATAATTCCGAGAACAAACGGAGACGCAACATTTTCGCTTTGGAAGATATTGTCACGCAATAAAACCGCCGTCGAAACCTTTCTTTTCACTTTTATATAGCTTACAGCTGTGTAAATCAGAAGTGCTGAAATACCGACAAGCCAAATAAGAGAAAGGACGGTTGTAATATCCGAAAAATAGCCCGCGGGTCTTGTAACGCCCTCAAAATAACGGCTTTTAAGATATGAATTGACTCCGTTATCTATTGCGGAAATTCCGGAATCGAAATAAGGTCGCATAACATCGGAAATTATCGTTTTCCCGCTCGGAATAAGGCTTAAAACGCTTTGAAAAGTAAAGGGCAAGACAAGGCGGACGGCGGCAATTCCCCAAAGCATAACCGTGAATTTTCTCGGAGCTTTTTTCAATAGAAAACGGAGAATAAAAACCGCAAGAATAAGCCAGCTTGAAGCAATACTCATATTCAGAACCGCAACAAAAACTCCGCTCATTTTTCTTCCTCCTTTTCAAAGCCGTCAATCATTTTTCTGATTTCGGCGATTTCCTTCTCTGTTAGATTTCTTTTTTTCGTAAACGCCGCAAGAAATGCGGGAACAGAACCTTCAAAAGTTTTTTCGACCATTTCGTCGATTTCGGCTTCTTGAATTTCGTCTTTTGAAACAAGCGACGACACGACCGTATTTTCGTTTTTCACAACTCCCCTTTCGGAAAGCCTTTTTATAACGGTGTAGGTCGTTGTCGGTTTCCAGCCGAGTTTTTCTGTGCAAAGGCTCACGAGTTCGCTGCTTTTTATCGGCTCGTTTTCCCATAAAATAAGGCAAAAACGGTATTCGCTTTCAAAAACTTTCGGTGTGCTCATATTGTTTCCTTCCTGCTCTAACGCAATAGAGTTCATATACACTCTATCACATTAGAGCAGATTTGTCAATACCCTTTTCAAAAAAAATTTGCGACGGTTTTCACCGTCGCAAATTTTTAATCAAGTTCTTTTTTGCCTGTATACAATTCGTAATATCTGCCTTTTTGGCTTAAAAGTTCGTCATGGTTTCCGCGTTCGACGATTTCTCCGTGTTCAAGTACCATAATGGCATCGGCGTTGCGGACAGTCGAAAGTCGGTGAGCGATAACGAATGTCGTGCGGTTTTTCATCAGTCTGTCCATACCGTGTTCGATATGTTTTTCGGTTCGGGTGTCGACCGAGCTTGTCGCTTCGTCAAGAACGAGAATCGGGGCTTTCGAAATTGCCGCACGGGCGATATTCAGAAGCTGCCGCTGTCCCTGCGAAAGGTTTGCTCCGTCGCCCTCAATTACGGTATCGTAGCCGTCGGCAAGCCGCATTATAAAGCTGTGGGCACTTGCGGTCTTTGCGGCGGCAATAACCTCTTCGTCGGTCGCATCAAGGCGTCCGTAGCGAATGTTTTCTCTTACCGTACCGGTAAACAGATGGGTATCCTGCAAAACCATCGCGATATTTCTTCGGAGCCAGTCTTTCGGCAAGGTCTTTATATCCATACCGTCTATCGTTATTTTTCCGCTGTCGATTTCATAGAAACGGTTAAGCAGATTTGTAATTGTCGTTTTTCCCGCACCCGTCGAGCCGACAAACGCTATTTTCTGACCGGGTTCGGCATAGAGCGAAATATTTTTAAGAACCGTTTTTTCGGGAACATATCCGAACGAAACATCTTCGAAAACGACTCTGCCTTCAAGCGTTTCGGGAAGATTTTCGTTTACGGTCTTTTCTTCGGTTTCTTTATCCAAGATATCGAAAACTCGTTCAGCACCCGCAAGAGCCGAGAAAACGGCACTCGTCTGGTTCGAAAGTTCGGAAATCGGCTGCGAAAACTGGCTTGAAAGGTTGACAAAAACGGTAAGTCCGCCGATATCGAACCCGGATGTGACACAGAGGATACCTCCGACGCCTGCCGTAACGGCATAGTTAATTTTGCTGATATTCCCCATTACGGGTCCCATAACGCCGCCGTAGAACTGTGCCATAAACTGTTTATCCCTAAGGTCGTTATTGAGAAGCGAAAATTCTTCGTTCGTATCCGGTTCGTGGCAGAAGACCTTGACGACTTTCTGCCCCGTGACGGTT
>CAKSPP010000123.1 GCA_934481505.1 uncultured Eubacteriales bacterium | reverse complement strand
CTATTCTTCCTGTTCAAAACTTTATTCAAAAGATTTTATCGGAGATACAAGGTTTGAAGTTGGTCAGCGAATTCACGAAGACTCGTTTTTTCTGTTCAAACTGTTTATGAAACAACCTGTTGTCGCAGTAAAGGATATTGCTTTATATAATTACTATGCTACGGAAAACAGTGCAAGCCATTCTGTTTATGACGACAGAATTCTCGATATACTGGATTTTGCGGAGGAAAAACGAAAGCTGATATATACCGAATATCCTCAATTCGGAAAGCTTGCCGAAAATGTAAAAATAAAGGCGGATATCGCATATCTCTATTTTTGCTTCGGGCAGAATGTAAAAGGTGTAAAAGACATTGAAAAACAATGTATCAAAGAAATAAAAGAACTGAAAAAGTCGTATATCCCGCTTATGAAATACGGAAACCTGATGTTTTTTATCGTTACTCATAATTTGTATTTCGCAGCCAAGAGAGTTTTTGCATTCAGAAGAAAACTTAAATAATCGGAAACTTTTTATAAGAGCTCGGTTTTCGGGCTCTTTTTTGTCATATATTGTCCGAAAATGGCTTGTAATTTTGAAATTTTTGTGATATAATCAAATTACAACAGTGTATGGAGGAGAATAATATGGATAAGAACCTTGAACCGTTATTCACACCGTGGAAAATCGGTAACTGCGAAATCAAAAACCGCATAGTTCTTACAAGTATGGGCGGCACTGACCTTTTCGGCTGGATGGAAAAGAACCATTTCGATAAGGACGGGGCTCGCTTTATTTACGAAGTCGCAAAAAACAACGTCGGACTCGTAATGCCGGGCTGTCAGCCTGTATATAACCCGATGTTCGGTCAGTGGCTTTATAAAAACAAAAAAATGTACGAAGACCTTAAAAACTGGGTTCCCGAACTTCATAAAACGGGAGCAAAACTCTTCGTTCAGCTTACCGCAGGCTTTGGCAGATCTTTTACGATAAGCGAAATGATGGAAAAACTTTATACAAATAAGTTTCTCCGCGTAGTAAGCAAGCCGTTTATGAATCTTGATAAAATCACCGCAACAGCATCCCCGACGCCTAACCGCTGGTCGGATAAAGTTCCGTCGAGAGCAATGACCGTCGACGAAATAAAGGAATTCGTCGAAGCGTTTGCGAAAAGTGCAAAGATGTTAAAAGACGCGGGAGTCGACGGCGTCGAAGTCCATGCCGTTCACGAAGGTTATCTTCTCGACCAGTTTACTCTTAAATATGTAAACAGCAGAACCGACGAATACGGCGGCTCTTTTGAAAATCGTTACCGTTTCCCCGTTGAAATAGTAAAAGCAATCAAAGAAGCGTGCGGCGATGATTTCCCCGTATCTTTGAGATACAGCGTTATTTCCAAAACCAAAGGTTTCAGACAGGGAGCTCTCCCCGGAGAAGACTATACCGAAGTCGGAAGAGATATGGAAGAGTCCGAAAAGGCGGCAAAATATCTCGAAGAAGCGGGATATGACTGCCTTAACTGCGACAACGGTACATACGATGCCTGGTATTGGGCTCATCCTCCCGTTTATATGCCCGAAAACTGCAATCTTGCCGATGTTGAGCATATAAAGAAATTCGTCGATATTCCCGTTATCTGTGCCGGACGTCTCGACCCGAAAGTCGCCGCAAAATCCGTTGCGGAGGGCAAAATCGACGGTGCGGGGTTTGCCCGTCAGTTCCTTGCAGACCCCGAATGGGTCACAAAGATGTGCGACGGCAGAGACGACGATATCCGTCCCTGTATCCTTTGCCATAACGGCTGTTTCAATATGTGTCACTACAAAGGCGTTCCGAACGATCAGGATCTTTCCGACAGCCTGCATCTTGCAAGATGTGCGGTCAATGCCGAAATGATGCAGTGGAACAAACATTATATAAAGAAAGCTTCAAATCCCAAAACCGTACATATAATCGGCGGCGGTATCGGCGGTATGGAAGCCGCAAGAGTCTTGAAACTCCGCGGACACAACCCCGTTATCCACGAAAAGAGCGATAAGCTCGGCGGAACATTTATTCCCGCAAGTGCCGAATCGTATAAAGGAAAACTCCGCGATCTTCTCAAATGGTATATCCGCCAGATGGAAATCCTCGGCGTTGAAGTAAAATATAACGACGAAGTAAAAGATGTTTCGGCATTCGGTTCCGAACCCGTAATCGTTGCTACAGGTGCCGTTCCGAGACAGCTTAAAAGAGTTTCTGGCTATGAAAAAATGATTGAAGCATGCGACTTTTTGAACGGAAAAGAAGTCGGAGAAACCGTTGCCGTTATCGGCGGAGGTCTTACAGGCTCCGAAATCGCTTACGAACTTGCCCTCAAAGGCAAAAAGCCCGTTATCGTCGAAATGAAAGACGACCTTGTAAGCCAGAAAGGCGTTTGTCTTGCAAACTCCTCTTATCTGCGTGAATGGTTCGCTCTGAATAAAGTTCCCGTATATCTCGAAACGGCTCTTAAAGAAGTCAAAGACGGTTCTATCGTCTGCTCGACAAAGGACGGTGACGTTGAAATCGCCTGCGACTCCGTAATAAGCTGTGCCGGATATATCCCCGCTCCGATATCGGAGAAAAAAGGCAATGTATATCTTGTAGGCGACTGCCTCGCCGTCGGAAATCTCCGTTCGGTCGTATGGCGTGCTTACGAAGTAGCAATGAAAATATAGAAAGGCGGATACAGTATGGAATATAAAATGCAGCTTACCGAAGAACAGTCCGCAATACTTAACGGCTCAAAGGGTGAAACAATGGCAAAAGTCATGGAAACCCTTGTCCGTTACGGCGAACTCTTCGGTGCGGATAAAATGGTCCCCGTTACGAGCAAATACAATCACCTTGTAACATCGTTCGGATTAAAGGCTCTCGCTCCCGTTTATTCTCTTATGGATAAACTTATCGAAACTGGTGCGGTTTCTTCTCAAAAATTCTCGGCGGACCCCCGTCCCCTTGACGACAATGTTCCCTCGAACTTTTTGCAGAATTTCGTTTTCAAGAAATTTATGTATACAAAACAGGATTTCTACGAAAATCAGCTTGAAAAGCTAGGACTTATGGATAAAGACGCCTTTACATGTACCTGCTACATGAGCGAGGTCGGAAATACTCCCGAAAAAGGCGATATCCTTTCCTGGTCGGAATCTTCCGCCGTTGTTTACGCAAACTCCGTTCTCGGAGCCCGCTGCAACAGAAACTCCGGAATAATCGACCTTATGGGCTCGATTGTCGGCTATGTTCCGTCTTTCGGACTTCTTACCGACGAGGGCAGAAAAGCCGATTGGATAATCGAGATAAAAACCACGAAAAAGCCGGAAGCACAGCTTCTCGGTTCGGCTGTCGGAATGAAAGTAATGGAAGATGTTCCTTATATAAAGGGACTTGATAAATGGCTCGGAACGCTTGACGATGAGGCGAAAACCTATCTTAAAGATTTCGGTGCCGCAACAGCGTCAAACGGTGCGGTAGGCCTTTATCATGTTGAAAACATAACTCCCGAAGCCGTCGAACTCGGTTCGTCTCTTGTCAAAGAAAACGCGAAAACTTATATTATCGACGACGCCGAACTTCAAAGAGTTTATGACAGCTATCCCGTAATCTGGAAAAACAAGGACGCCAAACCGAAGCTTTGCTTTATGGGCTGTCCGCATATGAGCTTGCAGCAGCTTAAAACATGGACCGACAGGGTAGAAGAGGGACTTAAAAAAGCCGGAAACTCCAAAGTCGTCGTCCCGACGGTCTTTACCGCAGCTCCCGGCGTTCTTTCCGAATTCGAAAAGACGCCTTATGCCGAAAGATTGAGAAAAACGGGAGTTATAACAAGCTATATCTGCCCGCTTATGTATATGAATAATCCGTTGAGCACCAAAATGCCGGTAATTACTTCAAGCAACAAACTCCGTACATATACGAGTGCGAGATATTATACCGACGACGAAATTTTGGAGCAGATAACGAAAGGGGGCAAATAATATGAAGACATTCAAAGGAAGAGTCGTTTCCGCGGGAAACGTTACTGCGGAAGCTCTTGTTTCTCACGGCGGACTTAACACTCTCGCGTCTTTCCAGAAAGCGTTGCAGTTCGGTGATAAAAAAGCCACCTGCGGAGACCAGAACAACCCCGATCTTTACGGAAAACAGATGCTCGGAAAGGCTCTTTGCCTGCCGCAGACGATAGGTTCGACCACCGGCGGCCTTGTTTTATACTGTGCCTGTGCCATGGGACGTCAGCCTGCCTGTCTTCTTTTCTCCGAACCGATAGATTCCCTTGCCGCAGCGGGTGCAATTCTTTCTGACGTATGGCTTGAGGGCAACCCTCTGCCGGTTGTCGACAGCCTCGGCGACGAATTTCTGTCTTATGTAAAAGACGGAATGAAGATAACGATGTCCGAAGACGGAACCGTTACTGTTGAATAAAACTCAAAGATGAGTCTGAAAGAGGACTCATCTTTTTTATATATTATGTGGCAAATACTTGACAAATCTATAAAGAAATGGTAAAATAGATTTGTTATAACTATTAAAG
>CAKSPP010000122.1 GCA_934481505.1 uncultured Eubacteriales bacterium | reverse complement strand
GATACGAAAAGTTTTCTTTTCTCGATTGTTATGGCTGCCCCCGTTATCGGGCACATCTTCCCCGTCTTTAACCGTTTTCGCGGCGGAAAGGCGATAGCCGCCTCTTTCGGAGTGTTTTTGGGTGTTGCCTTTGTTGATTGGAGACCGCTTGTAATGCTTGCGGGGCTTTACATTTTCTTTTCGGTCGTCGCCGTTATCCGTTCGCATATCTGGCGTTCCGTCGTCGTTTTCGTGCTTTTCGGATTTTTCTCGGCGTTTTTTGTTTCAAGCCTGCCGATAACCGTCGGCTGCGTTATAATTTCGGTCGCAATTTTCCTGCGGCATTACATTTCACGCGATAAAAACGAGCCGTTTTCCGTTTCGTTTTTCTATATAAACCCCAAAAAGGAGAAAGAATAATATGAAAAAAATATTAGCCTTCATTATCTGTCTTGTGCTTTGCCTTTCTGTCGTTGCCTGCGGCGAAAACAACAATAACCCGACCCCCGACAACAACGGTCAGCAGAACGAACAGAAAGACGATACGAATAAGACAAACCCCGAAGACCAGCCCGGAACTTATACCGCCGAAGATATGATTTCCGAAATCGAACAGCAGTTCGGCGTTGATGTAACGGACATCGTAAACGCAAAAGACGTTTCGAAAATGACGAGAAAAGAACAGGAAGAATTTCTTGCTTACCTCTATAATTACGCTCACTACAACAGCATGACATCAAACGATGTCATCGAAAAGGATATGCCGGGCGTTTCCGAAAAAACGCAGGAAATAATCAAGAAAGAACTTGAAGACAAAGACTTCGACAACAAAAATACCGACGACAAAATCGAAATCGGCAACGAAGTCACCGAAAAATATTCTTTCTATGATTACACCGAAGCGGAAGCTATCGACGCGGTAAAGAAATATTACGACACCACCGAAGAATATGCAAAGGCAATGCTTACAGACAACGGTTACTACGAAACCGAAGACAAGACCGAGCGTTCGAAAATTCTCTATACTTTGCTTGTAGTTTATTAAAATAAAGAAAGGACCGCCTGCGGCGGTCCTTATCAACGCTCTTTGAGAATTGTAAAGCGGTTCTTTTCGGCTTTTATAACTCCCTCTTTGCGGAGTTTTCCGATTTCCGACGACATCGCACTCCTGTCAACGCACAGAAAATCCGCGAGAGCCTGTCGGTCGTAAGGGATGGTAAAGCTGCTTTTGCCCGCTTTTTTCGCTTCCGACAAAAGATAAGCCATGAGTTTTTCTCTGGTTGTCCGTTTTGAAAGAAATTCGATTTTCTTATTGAGAATAAGATTTTTACCTACGATTATTCCGAGCAGGTTCGAAATGAGCCTGCGGTGGTTTTCGCAGGAACGGGCACAGGGCGAATGAAGACAGTTTCGGTCAAGAAACAGAATTTCGGACATTTCCGCCGCAATAACGCTTACGGGAAAATATTTTTTACCCGAAAACGCAAATGCTTCGGCGAAAAGGTCGCCTGTTTCCGCCGTTGCGGAAATGGTTCTGTTTCCGTTGAAATCCTCACTCACGATATCTACTCTTCCCGAAAGGACGACTCCTACATATTTTATTTCGCTGCCCTCTGCAAAAACCGTCTGCCCTTTTTCGTAATTCCCGACGGTCGCCCGAAGACACGGCAGAAATTCATCCGACTCTATCCCGTTAAAAAGCGGTGCTTTTTTCAGCGTTTCAAAATTTATTTTCATAAAATTTACCTTCATAAATGTTGTAAATACAACATACTTTTCGGGTTCAGTATACTATACTATCGGCAGAAAGTCAAGTAACGGAGGAGATTATAATGAAAAGAACGATAATAAAAATAGACGAAGAAAAGTGCAACGGCTGCGGACTCTGCGTTTCGTCCTGCCACGAAGGTGCGTTGAAAGTCATAAACGGAAAAGCGAAACTCATAAGAGAAGATTTTTGCGACGGACTCAAAAACTGCCTTGCGGCGTGTCCCGTCGACGCAATATCCTTTGAAGAAAGGGAAGCTCTTCCCTTTGACGAAGAAGCCGTAAAAAGGGCAAAACACGGAGGCGGCTGTCCCGGAAGCATGGCAAGAACCTTTAAGAAAAAAGAAAGCGTTACACCGATGTTTTCCGACAGTATGCTTATGCAGTGGCCCGTTCAGATAAAACTCGTACCGCCGACCGCTCCCTATTTTTCGGGTGCAAACCTGCTTATCGCGGCGGACTGCACGGCGTATGCCTACGGCAATTTTCATAACGATTTTATGAAAAACAGAATTACCCTTATCGGCTGTCCGAAGCTTGACGAGGGAAATTACGCCGAAAAACTCACGGATATAATTTTATCAAACGACATAATGTCCGTCACCGTCGTGAGAATGGAAGTCCCGTGCTGCGGCGGAATTGAACTTGCGGCAAGAAAAGCCGTTGAAAACAGTGGAAAATTTATCCCGTTCAATGTAATAACAATAACAACGGACGGCAACATAAAGATGTAATAAGAAAGGAAAGAAAAAATGAAAATCACCGAAGATGTAATCAACATTGGAGTAAACGACAGAGATATCGACCTCTTTGAGGGACAGTATAAAGTCGAAAAAGGAATGGCTTATAATTCCTATGTCATTCTCGACGAAAAAATCGCGGTATTCGATACCGTCGACGCAAATTTCGGAAAAGAATGGCTCGGAAATCTCGCCTCAGTCCTTGGCGGCAGAAAACCCGATTATCTCATAGTTCAGCATATGGAACCCGACCATTCCGCAAATATCGTAAACTTTATGAACGAATATCCCGAAGCGACGGTCGTTTCTTCCGCAAAGGCGTTTACCATGATGAAAAACTTCTTCGGCACCGATTTTGCCGACAGAAGAATTGTCGTCGGTGAAAAAGACACGCTGTCGCTCGGCAGCCATACTTTGACCTTTATCACCGCTCCGATGGTTCATTGGCCGGAAGTTATCGTAACTTATGACGATAAGGATAAAATTCTCTTCTCCGCCGACGGTTTCGGCAAATTCGGAACTACCGACGCGGACGAAGACTGGGCGTGCGAGGCAAGACGCTATTATTTCGGAATTGTCGGCAAATACGGTATGCAGGTTCAGAATCTTCTCAAAAAGGCGGCAACGCTTTCTATCGAAAAGATCTGCCCTCTGCACGGACCGGTGCTCACCGAAAATCTCGGTTATTACCTCGGACTTTACGACACCTGGTCTTCCTATAAAACCGAAACGGAGGGCGTTTTTATCGCTTACACTTCCGTTTACGGACACACAAAAAAAGCGGCTTTGCTTCTCGCCGATAAATTAAAGGAATACGGCTGTCCGAAAGTTTCCGTCTGCGACCTTGCAAGAGAAGACACTGCGGAAGCCGTTGAAGACGCTTTCAGATACGGAACGACCGTTTTCGCGACAACGACCTATAACGCCGATATTTTCCCCTTTATGAAGGAATTTATAAATCACCTGACCGAACGCAATTTCCAGAACAAGACAGTTGCGTTTATCGAAAACGGCTCTTGGGCACCGACCGCCGCAAAAGTTATGAAAGGCATGCTCGAAAATATGAAGAACATAACCTATGCGGAAAATTCCGTTAAGATTATGTCCGCCCTTTCCGCCGAAAGCACCGAACAGATAGACTCTTTGGCAAAGGAGCTCTGCAAATAACATGAAAAAATTTCTCTCAGCGACAATAGCCGTCATTTTTGTAATTGCGGCTTTTTCGACAGTGTCCTTTTCCGCCGCTTCAGGGAGAATCGTTTCCGTTTCCGATGCCGCTTCATGGCTCAGAGCTCAGGAAAACGCCTATTATGATCTCGACGGCGTTTACGGGGCTCAATGTTCCGATTTCACGACCGCCTATATGAACTGGCTCGTAACCGGAAATGCAAAAAGCGGAACTTACGGAGTTTATACCGCGAAATCCTATCCGAAAGTCGCCTCCCGCGACCCGTCGAAATGGGAAGTTATAAAAAATCACGACGGATTTACACCGAGAGCCGGGGATATATTCGTTTCTGTCGGAGGTATGCCGCAATACGGTCATACCGGAGTAATAATTTCGGTCAGAGATTCGAAAACCGCAACTCTTATCGACCAGAACACCCGTTGGGACGGAGTTCAGAACGCGGTAATTTACGAAGATATGCCGCTTACATCTGCCTACGAGGTCACTTATTATATACGGTATAAGAACCTTACGGCGACAGGACAAACTCACAGTCACAGCTATACTTCGGCGGTAACGAAGAAGCCGACCTGCACCGAAAACGGAATTAAGACCTATACCTGCTCCTGCGGCGACAGTTACACCGAAAAGATATCGGCAACAGGGCATAAATGGGACGGCGGAACAGCTGAAAGAACAGCAACCTGCACCGAAGACGGAATAAGCGTGTTTACCTGCACCGTCTGCAAGGAAACAAAAAAAGAAACGGTAAAAGCAACCGGACATTCCGTCGAAACTCTTGCCGAGGTTTTGCCGACCTGCACTCAAAGCGGACTTACCGAAGGGCAAAAATGTTCGGTATGCGGCGAAATTCTTGCGACACAGACCGAAAT
>CAKSPP010000121.1 GCA_934481505.1 uncultured Eubacteriales bacterium | reverse complement strand
GTAATACGCAGCTATGTCAAAAAGCTTATGTACGAAAAGGCGGAAAAGAAGAATACGACATTTCTTCTTACAAGCCATGATCTTCGCGAAACGGAAAGTCTCTGCGACGGCGTTGCGATTCTTCACGGCGGAAAAACCGTGCTTTGCGGAGAACCCTCAAATATCAAAACAAATATATTAAAAGTTCAGGTGTCCTTTGCAAACGGGGAAGATGTTTCGTTTGACGGACTTGATATTATCGAAAAATCGTCGCTCGGTTCGGTTTATACGGTCATAATCTGCGGAAGCGAAGATGAAACACGAGAATTTTTCCTTAAAAAGAACCCCGTAATTCTCGATTTCATACCTTTGACCCTTGAAGAAATATTTATTTACGAAACGGAGGCTTTGGGATATGCGGCAAGATAAAACGGTTTTCGATAAACGATATTTTAAGTATTCGGCAAAGAAAATTCTTCCGTTTTTTATTGCGTCGAATATCGTAATGCTTATTTCCGTGTTCTTTATTTACATAAGAAAATCCGATTATATTTTTCTTTTCGGAGATGTCGCCGATTTATCATGGGGGTTTCTTACTTTTGCGTATATTTACCCTGTTCTTCTCGGAATTTTTATGTTCCGATTTCTGTTTTCAAAAAAACAGAGCGACTTTGTCGGAGCTTTGCCGTTAAAGCGTTCCTCCGTTTTCTATACCGGAATTATCACAGGCGGCGTTGCCTGTTTTATTACCTGTCTTTTGGTTACGGTGCTGACTTCTGTCGAGCTTTATACTTTTTGCGGTAATAATATTTATATTGCACCCGAAATATTTCTTCTGACTTTTCTTTATTGGTTTATCGCATATTTTACGGTTTATTTGCTGACGGCTCTTGCGGCGTTCCTTTCGGGAACTTATGTCACTCATATAATTCTTACGGCGGTATTTTTGCTGTCTCCCGCTGCAACCGAGGTTGTTTTGCGGATTTTTACGGGTGACTTTTTCAAGAAAAACACTTCGTTTCTGCCGTCAATCTGCGGAATTCCATATATCTTCTTTTCCGATAATAAATCGGGTCTCAATTCCGTATTTGGCATAATTTATGGTTTTGTTTTTGCAATTTTGCTTATTATCGCAGGAAAACTGCTTTTTGAAAAACGAAGATTCGAAAAGGCGGGTTCTTCTTATGTGAGCCGCACCGCTTTTGCTCTTGTAAGGTTCGGAATATACATTCCCGCGGCGTTTATCTGTATTTTCTGGTTTATAGATTACGGATATCCCGTGCTTATGTTTTTCTTTGTTATCCTCGGCGTTTTTCTCTGCGAAGTTTTAATGAACAGAGGACTTCGCAAAGAAATGCTCAGAGGCGTTGCCGTTTTCGGAATTGCCGCGGTGTTTTCTCTTACGGTTTATGCCGGGCTTTGGGGCTTCGGACTTTTTTATGAGGGCGAAATCTATGCTGAAAATGCGGATATCATTAAAATGACGGTCTATGTCCCGAGAAACGGACAGCTTGCTTTTAACAGGCTCAATCAGGAGACCGTTTCTGCCGAAATTCCGGTTGACAGCGAGCTTTTCAAGGCGCTTTGCAGCGACGATTCTCCCGGAAACAGCGTGGCAACTCTTAAAATTTCCGCGGAAATATCCGCAGGAAAAGAAACTCAAACGAAGACTTTTACAAAAAATCTTTCGGAAAAGCAGATTTCGCTTCTTGCCGAATATCTTTTGACTGACAGTGAATTTATCGACGCTTTTTATTGGCGTGATTTTCCGGAAAAACCGCAGGAAATAATCTTTATGAAAGACGGTGCGGTGCTGCACGGAATTCCGTCCGATATGTTTTCTTACGGAACGGAGAATTTTTCGTCCGACCTTGTTTTATCTCTTTCGGAAAGCGGCGGCTCCGACTTTGCCGCAAGAGCTGCGGGAACGGTTTCTGGCGACGGCGTTTTCGGAATATACTTTGTAAACGGCAGATATTATATCAGAAGATCGGCTGTTTCGGAAGAAAAACTTGCCGAAATTTACACCTATCTTAATTCTGTGGCGAAAATTCCCGAAAACGGAAAAGTTTATATCTCAAATAAAAATTTTTCCGATACAGAATTCATTTATTCGATCTGTGACGGTTGTCTTACATCGTCCGTTGCTGCGGCAGCCGCGGCAAAATCGAAGTTTTCGGGAAGCGGAGTCTTGACGGTGACGGTGCCGACTTATCTCAATTTCTACACGGCTGTCTTTATCGATAATGAGGCGTTGAAAACTGAATTTTCGGAATATTACGACTCTGTTATTTCAAAAATCAAAAACGGAGAAATTTATCCGTCGGCTCTGATGTCGTTCGGCGGACTTTTCGAAAAGAATTACGGCACGAAAAATTCCGTTTCGCTTTCGATTTTCTACGACGAAGACAATATAAAGAAGTTTATTTCCGAGCTTTCCCCTTATCTTCTTTCTTTTGAAGATGTCGGAGACGACGAATGTTATTATATATCGTCTCTTGTAAACAAAATTCCTTTTGATATCTATTTGCCGAAAACGGAGGCTGTCGAGAAGATTCTTTCCGAATATATAGCGGATTGCGACGCAATATTTGCGGGAGAACTTCCGAAAGTAATCTCGATGAAAATAAACGAGACGGAAATAACCGACCCCGAAGATATTTCTTATCTCTGCAAAGGAATAGGGCTTTCAGGCTCTTCCGGAACATTTTACACTGTGCGGGAAATATATCCCGACGGTTCGGAGAACATTTCGGCAAGTATCTGCTTTACCGAAAAAATGAAAGCCCTTTTGCGTGATAAATACGGAATAAACATCGACGAAGAAACAGGCAATGAAAATTCGGTTTCTTTGACTGTCGAAAAAGGGAGGTAGCGGATTGTTTACGGTCAATACCTTCAGCAAGCTTCCCGTTTGGGAACAGATAACCGAGGAAATAAAGAAATATATTCTTCTCGGATTCTTAAAGCCGGGAGACAAAATCCCGTCGGTAAGGGAATTTTCGCTTAAAGCGGGAGTAAATCCTAATACCGTCGCGAAATCTTACGGCGAACTCACAAGGCTCGGAATAATTTCCGCCGCGGGCGGTATCGGAACTTTCGTCACCCCCGACGCGGTTGAAAAAATAAAAGAAATCGCAAAAAAGAGACTTCCCGAATTCGAAACTTCGGTAAAAGACTTTTTGCGTTCCGGAATAACAAAGGAAGAACTTATTTCCGTAATCGAAAATATCGAGGAGAATGAAAATGAAAAGTAAAACAATGAAAAAATTCGGAATAACGGCGATCCTCTTATTTATCGTCGCGGCGATAACTGCGGTTTCCGTAATTTTCACCGTATCAAACGCGAATAAGGCACAGGCGGCAAAAATCCTTTCGGGTGCACAGTTTACGGAATATATAGGCCCCGACGATTTTATCCCCGAAGAGCCTGAAACCGCGGTCGAAATCTCGGCAAAAAACGCAATTGTTTGGTCATATAAAAGAACACGTCCTCTTTACGAAAAGACCGAAAACGGCGGAAAAATTTATCCGGCAAGCACAACCAAACTGCTCACCGTTTATACCGCTCTTCAATATCTGTCTCCCGACGAAGTTATAACCGTCGGTGAAGAAGTGGGATTTATTCATCCGCTTTCTTCAAAGGCAAACCTGAAAAAAGGTCAGCAGCTTACAGTCGCCGCAACAGTCAAAGGTCTTCTTTTGCCGAGCGGAAACGACGCGGCTTATGTTCTTGCGGCGGCTGCAGGCAGGAAAATAGCGGGGGATCCGGAGATGTCGGCAAGAAAAGCCGTTGCCGCTTTTATCGATGAAATGAACGATTTCGCAAAACAGTTGGGGCTTGAAAACACTCATTTTACCTGTCCCGACGGCATACATGACGACAATCATTACACATCGATTTACGATATGGTGAAAATAACAAAGCTTGTTCTCGAAAACGAGACGGTCGCCGAGGCGGTAAAAACCTTTAAGACTACTTATAAATCGATCACCGGAGAAATAAACGAATGGAAAAACACGAATAAACTGCTTGATCCGTCTTCCGATTATTACTGTGCCGACGCGATAGGCGTTAAAACCGGATATACCGAAAGTGCCGGGAACTGCCTTGTCGCGGCTTTCGAAAAAGACGGCGAAAAATATATCATTGCGGTTTACGGCTGCCCGACGGCGTCTTCGCGTTTCAGAGATGTTCTGAAACTTTACAACACATACTGCAAATAAAAATATCGCGTATAATTTTTCAAATTATGAGAAAAATATACGCGAGGTGATACAAATGATGATAATTGACAGAATAGCACTTTGCCTTACGATTATCGGGGCGATAAACTGGGGAAGCGTCGGACTTTTTTCCTTTGATATCGTCGCGTGGCTCTTCGGCGGTGCGGGTTCTGCGATAAGCCGCATAGTATTTACTCTTGTAGGTCTTGCGGGACTGTGGTGCATATCTCTTCTTTTCAGAGAAAGAGACAAAGAACTTGAAAGCTGACGGTTTCCGTCGGCTACATAAAGGTGATTTTATGCTTGAAATTAAAAACTTAACAAAAACATACAAACCGAAAAAGGGCGTTCCGGTAAAGGCTCTTG
>CAKSPP010000120.1 GCA_934481505.1 uncultured Eubacteriales bacterium | reverse complement strand
CACCCGGAATAGAAAGCATTGCACACTGCCCGGGTTTATGCTCGAAAGCTTTTTTGCCGTCGGGAGTGACAACTCTGAAGGTCTTAACGTCGGGGGTGTCAATTCTGATATCGGTAACAACTCCGACGACCGGGATCAAAGGTTCTTTTATCTCAGCCATTTTTGCGACCTCCTAATTTTTTCATTACTTTAACGATATTCATCTGTATCGGGCATTTGGAAAGACATCTTCCGCAGCCGACGCAGGAGAAAAGTCCGTCGTTGTTTGTCGGATAGTAAACGAGTTTGTGCATAAAACGCTGACGGAAACGTTCGAGCTGGGTAAGTCTCGGCTGACCTGCCGACATTTTGGTGAATTCCGAGTACATGCAGGAATCCCAGCAGCGGAAACGCTTTATTCCGTGACCGGTGTTGAAATCTTTGATGTCGTAACACTGACAGGTCGGACAAACGAAAGTACAGGTTCCGCAGCCGAGGCAGGATTCGGAAAGCTCTGCCCATTCGGGAGCATTGAAGAATTCTTCTGTTTTTCCGACGCCGAAAGCGTCTTTTTTAAGAGATGCAAGAGGAAGTTTTTCAAGTCTTTCTCTTATCGTCTTTTTCTGTTCGTCGACGGCTTTATTGTCTGCGTCTTCGGTTATTTTTTCGAGAGACGAGAGCAGTTTTTTGCCTTTTTCGGTTTTTGCGTCCATATAAAGGGCGTCGTCCGTTTTGTAGCAGACGATATCTCCGTCGGGATCCGCAGCGTCGATATCGAATGTTTTGCAGAAACAGGTTTCCGTCGGACGGGTGCAGGCAACCGACATTATAACACCGTGGTTTCTTCTGTTCATATAATATGTATCAACGGGCTCCGCAAGGAAAACTCTGTCGAGAACGTCGAAACTTTTTACGTCGCAGGCTCTTATTCCGAAAATTACGAAATCTTCGGTTTCGCTGCGGTTGTCAATAACTTCAATAGTCTTTCCCTCGATTTTGAAATCCATAAGGTTTTCGGTCTGAGGAAAGAAGAAGTCTTTTGCACTTCTTACGGTGTTGAGAGCGGAAGAAAGGGCTTTTGTCTCATCCCACTTTTCGAATTTCGCTCCGGCTTTGGTGTCTACCGGAAGATAGAGCGTTTCGTTTGCGGAAATTTCGGCAAAAAGGGACGGGAGCTTGTCAAGAGAAATCTTACGCATGGTTTCCGCTCCTTTCTACGGCTTCGGCAGGTTCAAGGTCGTCAACATTGAAGTTTACTATCGGAGCTCTGCTTCCGATTTCGGCTCCTGCCTGATAAACTCCGTAAAAGTCGTTTATATCCTTTATGAATTTTCTGTTGAGAAGGTGCAAGGGAATATGCTGTGGGCAAACGCGAGAACATTCGCCGCAGTCGGTACATCTTCCGACAACGTGGAACGCTCTTATGATATGGAACATCTTTTCCTCGAAAGAGTTTGACGCCGCTTTGTTTTCAACTCCGGAATTCGGATTGTCGAAAACGCATTTTTCGCAGGTGCATGCGGGGCATACATCGCGGCAGGCGTTGCAGCGGATACAGCGGGAAAGTTCACCCTGCCAGAATTCGAAGCGTTCGTCGGGAGTCATTTTTTCAATGGCTTCGACCTCGTCGAAACGATGGCTGTCGAGCACTTCGCCGTCTTCTCCGAGAAGTTCGTCATAAGCGACGTGTTTTTTCGATTTGCAGTTTAAGCATCTGTCGGAAAGAACATCGTTTCTGTCAAAAGAAAGTTTTCCGTCATAAAGCGTTTCGATTTCAACGGTTTTGCCGTTATCCGAAACGGAAACTATGCCTTCTGCCTTATCTTTGATTCTGTTTGCTTCGAGCATACCCGAACAGGGAACGCCGACGGCATAGACCTTTTCTCTGTCAAAACGGTGTTCGGTAAGCAGCTGATTGAAGCTGTAAGTGTCGCAGGGTTTCAAGAAAACAAGAACCTTGCTTTCGGTTTTTGCGGTTTCTTTAATGAGATATTTGGAGAAGTTCGCTCCGCAGAAATCGTTCCAGACAAATTCTTCGAGAGAGTTTTCGTCGGTAAAGATTGCGGGAGTTACGTCATATGCAAATTCTCCTATTTTCCAGCCGAGAACTCTGTCAACGGTTCCGTTTTTAAGAAGTTCGGCAGCTTTGGAAGTGAGAATTTCACGTTTTATTTCTTGCATCGTAAATCCTCCAATCTCTTATTTTCTCCGAGAGCCGCAACCGTCTGAACGAAATCGTTCATTGTTGCTGCGAATTTAGCACCCTCGGCGGCACTTACCCATTCGACTCTCGTTCTTTCTTTTTCAATGCCGAGATATTCAAGCATTGAGAAGAGAAGAGCCATACGGCGACGGGTATAGTAGTTTCCGGAAGTGTAGTGACAGTCTCCGGGGTGGCAGCCGCAGAGGATAACTCCGTCGGCTCCGCGTTGAAACGCTCTGAGAATAAACATCGGGTTTACTCTGCAAGAGCAGGGAACTCTGATAATTTTTACATCTGCCGGATAATTAAGTCTGTTGTTTCCCGCGAGGTCGGCACCTGCATAGGAACACCAGTTGCAGCAAAACGCAACTATTAGAGGTTTATATTCGTTTACTTGCATATCGCGTCAACCTCCGCCATTATTTGTTTATTCATGAAGCCTCTGAGGTCCATAGCTCCGGACATACATGCAACGGTACACGCTCCGCAGCCCTGGCAGACCGCTTCGTTTACAACCGCTACGCGGCGAACCTTTGTTGTACGGTCGGGCATTCTGAATTCTTTGTTCTGATAGGTGATTGCACCGTAAGGACAAACCTTTTCACAGGTCGAACAGCCGTTACACATCATTTCGTCGGAATGAGCAACACAGGGGTTACCTACGAGCTTATCCTTGCAGAGAAGACCGATAACCTTTGAGGCTGCGGCTCCTGCCTGCGAAACGGTTTCCGGAATATCTTTCGGTCCCTGGCAGGCTCCGGAAAGGAATACGCCTGCCGTCGGGCTTTCGACCGGACGGAGTTTCGGGTGAGCTTCGGTGAAGAAATCGTTGGTATCCATGCTTGCGGTAAGCATTGTCGCGAGATGTCTTGCCGATTTATCGGGTTCGATTGCTGCGGCGAGAACAACAAGGTCGGCGTCGATGTGAAGCTGCTTGCCGTAAAGCAGGTCGGATGCCTGAACTTTGAGTTTACCGTCTTCGGGAGAAACTTTTCCGACCATTCCTTTTATGTAATGAACTCCGTATTCTTCGACCGCACGGCGATAGAATTCGTCGAAGTTCTTACCGGGAGTACGGACGTCGATATAGAATACATAAACATCGGTGTCGGGATATTTGTCTCTTATAAGCATTGCGTGTTTTGCGGTATACATACAGCAAATCTTCGAGCAATATTCTTTACCTTTTTCAGCACATGCCGAGCAACGAGATCCTACGCACTGAACAAATACGATAGTGTGGGGATGAGTGCCGTCGGAAGGACGGAGAAGAGTTCCTCCGGTAGGCCCTGCGGCGTTCATTAAACGTTCGAGTTCGAGAGAAGTGATAACGTCTTTCGACTGCGAATAAGCAAATTCGTCGAATTTTTCCATCGAAATGGGGTTAAATCCCGTTGCGGCAACAATTGCACCGTACTTTTCTTCGATAAATTCGTCTTTTGCCTTATAGTCGATTGCTCCTGCGGTACAGACTTTCGAGCAGACTCCGCATTTGCCTGTTTTGAGCATCATGCAGTAGTCGGGGTCGATTGTCGCGACCTTGGGAACTGCCTGTGCAAACGGAATATAGATTGCACGGCGGTTATCCATTCCGAGGTTGAATTCGTTCGGAACTTTTTTCTGCGGGCATTTTTCGGTACATGCTCCGCAGCCGGTGCATACGTCTTCTTTTACATATCTTGCTTTACGCTTGATTGTTACATTGAAATTTCCCACAAATCCTTTTACGTCGGTGACTTCGGAGTAGGAGAAAATTCTTATTTTGTCATTTTGGGCGACATCGACCATTTTCGGTGTAAGAATACAAGCCGCACAGTCGAGTGTCGGGAATGTTTTGTCGAGCTGAGCCATTTTGCCGCCGATAGTCGGTTTTGTTTCGACGATATCGACAGGAAAGCCTGCGTCGGCAATATCGAGAGCCGTCTGAATTCCGGCAATACCTCCGCCGATTACAAGAGCTCTCTTGGTTACGGGGCTTTCGCCCGGAGTGAGCGGTGCGTTGAGGTTTACTTTTGCAACAGCTGCTTTTGCGAGGATAATTGCTTTTGCGGTGCCTACAGGCATATCTTTATGTACCCATGAACACTGCTCTCTTATATTTGCGATTTCAACCATATAGGGGTTGAGACCTGCCGCTGCCGCGGTTTTTCTGAAAGTTGCTTCGTGCATACGGGGAGAACAGGAACAAATTACTATTCCGGTGAGATTATTCTCGTGAATAGCATTTATTATCATGTTCTGACCTGCCTGCGAACACATATACTGATAGTCTGTGGAGAAAGCAACCCCGGGTTCGCTTTTCATAGCTTCGGCAACAGCTTTAACGTCTACCGTTCCTGCGATATTGGTACCGCAGTGGCAGACAAATACGCCGATTCTCTGCATGGTTAAATTCTCCTTTCCTATTTCGAATATTTACGCATTGCGGAAACGATCGCCTGCTGCGGAAGATCTTCGTCGAGAAGTTCGGGAATATCGTTTGCAGTAAGGTGATTTGCACCCTTTTCGCGGATAACCGCAAGTCTTACGG
>CAKSPP010000119.1 GCA_934481505.1 uncultured Eubacteriales bacterium | reverse complement strand
CCGTTGCACTGAAACTGACAGAGGTCTTCCCTGTCGGAAACGGTTACTCTTCCGAGGTTTTTGTCGTATCCGCATTTTTCGAACGCCGCGGCGACGATCTGTCCCAACTTTTCTGTAATGGTATTCATTAAAACTTCCCCTTTATATAATATATCCTTGTAATTATAGCAAAATAACGGGCGTTTGTCAATTGACACGACCGCAAGTTTTGTGATATTATAATAGACAGAGAGATTTTTAAGAATTTTTTTGAACGATTCTTCTCTGCCGAAAATAAGGAGAGAAAAAATGATAAACAGATTTTCAAGAACCGAAATGCTTATGGGCGACGCGGTAAAAGATTTCAAAAACCGTCATGTCGCAGTCTTCGGGGTCGGCGGCGTCGGAGGGCATCTTATCCTGTCGCTCGTCCGCTGCGGAATAGGCAAAATCACCGTCGTCGATAACGATGTCGTTTCGATAACCAACATAAACCGTCAGGCGGTCGCTTTTACCTCGACCGTCGGGCAGAAAAAGGTCGATGTTATAGAGAAAATCGCAAAGGATATAAACCCCGACATCGAAATTATAAAAAAGGGGATTTTCTTCTCAAAAGAAACGCTCGGGGAATTCGATTTCGACAGCTACGACTATGTTGCCGACGCCATTGACAGCGTGACCTCAAAGCTGCTTCTGGCACAGGTCTGCTATGAAAAAAATATCCCCGAGATTTCCTCAATGGGAACGGGAAACAAACTCAACCCCGAACGCTTTACGATTTCGGATATTTCGAAAACATCGGTCTGCCCGCTGGCAAAAGTTATGCGGCGGGAACTCAGAAAACGCGGAATAAAAAAATTGCAGGTTCTCTGGTCGGACGAAGAGCCGATAAAACCCGGACCGTCGGAAGAAAAAACCGAAAAGCGGCAGACTCCGGGAAGCATTGCGTTCTGCCCCGCGACGGCAGGACTTCTGATTTCGGGGAAAATCATAAGAGACCTTGCGGCAAAAGCCGCTATGACGCCGTTTTTACAAAATGACGGAAGAGAGACTTTTATATGAAAGAAAACAGAAAATTATTAAAAGAAGTCTTAAAAGACATTAAGCACGATATGACCGACGAAGAGGTTCTCGCCCTTCTTGCGGACAGTAAAATTTCGGCAAATCCCGAAAACCAAAAACCGACAGTCGGACAGAAAGCCGCCGACGCGATCGCGAAATTCGCAGGCAGCTGGGCGTTTATTTTCTCTTTTACCGGGGTACTTATCCTGTGGATGGTCATAAACGCCCTGCTTGCGTCAAACGCTTTCGACCCATACCCTTTCATTCTTCTCAATCTCGTTCTTTCCTGCGTTGCGGCAATTCAGGCACCTCTTATCATGATGAGTCAGAACCGGCAGGAAGAAAAAGACCGCCGCCGTGCCGAAAACGACTATAAGGTCAACCTGAAAACCGAAATTATGATAGAAGACCTTTACGATAAAGTAAATGCGATACTCGCAAAACAAGCGGAGCTTGAAAAAATGCTCAGATCAGACAGCAAAAAGTCCGAATCACAAAATAATAAAAATCTTTGATCTTATTCATCAAAAGGGGGCTGCAACAATTGCAGCCCCCTTTTTTATTTGAGAATACAGTCTCTTGTTATTTCGGAAATTTTCGAAACGCCGCACATTTTCATTGCGTCGCGAAGTTCCGAGCCTATCTTATCGATATAGGCGGAAACGCCCTCTTTTCCGCCGCCGTAAGCAGCGGTTACAAACGGACGGGCAATAAGCACGCCGTCGGCACCCAGTGCAAGAGCCTTGAAGACGTCCGCTCCGCTGCGGATTCCTCCGTCGACAAAAACTTTCATTGAGCCGCCGACTTCCGAAACAATATCTTCAAGGACTTCCGCGGTCGCCGCACAGCCGTCAAGCACTCTTCCGCCGTGATTTGAAACAACGATTGCGGCAGCTCCCGTTTCTTTGGCTTTTACCGCCCCCTTTGCCGACATCACGCCCTTTATTATAAACGGAACTTCCGCCGCTTTTGCGATTTCGCGGAGCTCTTTGACGGTTTTTCTGCCTGCGGGAGGAATTCTCCCCTGCAAAAACGGAAGACCTGCGGCGTCGACGTCCATTGCAACGGCGAACGCCCCCGAATTTTTCACTTCCGCAAGTTTTGCCGCAAGCGTTTCTTCGTCCCACGGCTTAACGGTCGGGATTCCTCTGCCGCCGTTTTTCTTTATCGCCTCGGTCGCCGCCGTCATAACCGCGGGATCGACCCCGTCGCCCGTAAAAGCGACAATTCCTTTTTCGGCACACGCCGGAACCAGAATATCGTTATATTTAATATCGTCGAGACAGTCGCCGTAATGAAGTTTTACAGCCCCGACGGGACCCGCAAAAAACGGGTATGCAAAATTCTCTCCGAAAAGGCTTACCGTCGTGTCGATTTCTTCCTCTTTTGCAATCGTATCCATTAAAAGACGGATTTCTTTCCATTTATCGTAGTTTCTTATTGCGACA
This sequence comes from uncultured Eubacteriales bacterium, assembly GCA_934481505.1. Classification (GTDB taxonomy): domain Bacteria; phylum Bacillota; class Clostridia; order Oscillospirales; family UBA644; genus Geddesella. Next base: position 2,223 of record CAKSPP010000119.1, on the reverse strand, counting down.
TCCCCGACCCCCTTTGCTCCGGGGCCGGGAAGACTGTTTTTGCAGGCTCTGCCGTTACATTCTTCGCACGCCTTGCAGAATTTGCCCACCTTGTCTCTCGCGTTTTTTATACATTCGGAATAATTCATATTTTTCACCCGAAATAAGTATAGCATAAAAATGCGGAAAAATCCACCCCCGAAATTCTCAAATTAAACCGAGCAAAGGCGGCACAAAAATTGTGCCGCCTTTTACTGAAACAAAGGACAAAATGTCATTTTGGAATAATCAGTTGTTTACCTTCTTTTTAAGGAAGAGAAGAGCCGCTGCGGAAATTGCAAGTAAGGTTACCCATACAGCGGTCATGCCGTCCGCGGTATTCGGGTTCGACGGAGTTGTGTTTCCGCCGGTCGAGCCGCCCGAAGCACCTCCCGAAGTTTCGGCAACGAATTCAGCCGAAAGAAGAATTGCTCCGCCGTCTTCGACGACAAAGGAATATTTTCCGTTTTCGGGGATTATTTCGCTTTCACCGAGGAAAACTTTCAAAACCTTATATCCATCCGCCGCAACAGGGGTAACGGTAACGGTTTCGCCTGCTCTTGCCGAAGAAACATCAACCGTGAGAGAACCGTTTTCGCAAGCCGCAATTCTGTTTATATAATAAACCGTCTTTCTTCCGGCGTCTTTCATGTAAGAGGGAGAGAACATCCGACCGTCTTTTGCAAGAGCCCATACGGTAACAAGGCAGTTCACGTCTTCTTCAACGCTGAGATTTGAAAGATATTGTTCGGTAAAGAGGTTTATACGGGCAGCAACTTTGCGTTTCATTTCCGTCTTGGTTTCTTCCGTCGCTTCTCTCATAGCCCTGGTAAGTTCGTCGGAACTGTAATTTATCTCTTCGCCGAGATATTCGACCATTATAGCCTGAACGTCGCCAAGCATTGCGGAAAGTTTATCCATATAATCGGAGAAAGAAACTTCGAGATTTGCGTTCAGTCCTGCGTTCATAAGAATGAAGAAAGACATCCCATAAATATTGAGGAATTCCTCATCGGTCATTTTCGCCGCAGCGTCGTCGCCTATCTTGCCGAAGAAAAAGCCTTCGGGGATAAAGACCGCACCGTCTTTTCCGTTAGCACATTTACCGTTCGTTACGGTTCCCGAAACATAAATATCGCCTTTCGGAAGTTCGGGTTCAACCTCGTCGCCGCCGTCATAACGTGAAATAATGGGTCCGTCGTTCATTGCGGGAGTAAGAATGAAACCCGCACCGCCTTCGCCGTCTTCGCTTATACTGTCGCCGCCGATAATGTCGCCCGCGATTTTAATAACGGAAGAAGAACCTGCGTAAATACCGGCACCGCCGTAAGCCGGATAGTCGGCTATCGCTTTACCGCCGATAACGTTTCCGCCGACGGTAAGTTTACCGCCGATAAGGTTTGCCGAAATTCCGTCGCCTGCCAAAATCTCCAAACCAAGGTTGTCGGGAAGAATAAAGCCCTCCGCAAGTTTAACGGTAAGAGTTCCGCCCGCAACATTTCCGGTAATATTTATAACGGCATCATTATCTGCAGAAACGCCGATACTGCCGGAAACGGATATATAGGAGTCAGGGGCGCCGTCTATCGTTATAGTGATATCGGTTCCGAAAACGTCTCCGTTGACGGTAACTTTTGCACTGTCGGCAGCGTAAAGACCTGCTTCGGTTCCGAACCATGTCATTTCTCCGCTGTCGAGGTTTATATTTCTCGCTGTGGGTTTGACATTTCCGTTTACGGTTACTTTCACGTCGCCCATAACGTTAAGGTTTCCGATATCGCCGTTTATTGTAACATCAAGTTCGCCGCCGATAAGGACTATTTCGGAGACAGTAAGATTTGCGGTATCGAGTTCGAGTTTTCCTTTACCGTCGAAAGACAAAGCGTCAAAAGTCGCACCTTCCGCCGATGCCGAAAGTTTAAGGGTCACGCCCTCGGGAATTTCAATAGATTCAAATTCGTAAATAAAGTTGCCTTGGCATATTATCTCAACGGTATCCCCCTCCGCTGCCGCAGCTACCGCGTCTATGATATCCGAATAGTCGGTATATGTCGCGGGAGCGGCAAAAGCCGTAAGAGATGTGAGTACGAGAGACAAAACGAGAATTATCGCTGTTGCAGTCGCCAGTTTTTTCATTGAATTACCTCCGAAAATTTATTGTTTTTATATGAAAATCCGCCATTTTCAAAGCAGAGTTCCCTCTTC
>CAKSPP010000118.1 GCA_934481505.1 uncultured Eubacteriales bacterium | reverse complement strand
GCTGTTTTTCCCGAGAATAGCGATCTCTTTCAGACCCCTATTTAACAAAAAGAAAAATTCATAACTGCCGTTCACGGTTTGGGAGGTGGTAGTATTTGAATAAAAACAAAACAAGTTTTCGCGTAGCGGATATCCTATATCTTGTATGTGCGATTATTCCGCTGATTGCGGGAATGGTCATAAAAGTATTGACAACGCCTGAGGCCGAAGGAATAGTTATTGAGGGTGCAAGAATTTTCTTCACCGTCAAAATGCCGATAATGGACATGCCCATAACGGAAGCACAGGTAAACTCCTGGCTCGTTATCGTGTCGATATTCTTTATGTGTCTTTATCTCACTCACGGAATTTCCGCAAAGTGTGAAACAAAAAGGCAGATCGTCGCGGAATGGATAGTCGAAAAGTGCCAAAATCTCGTAAACAACAATATGGGAAAATACTTTTCCGGCTTTGCACCGTTTGTCGCCGCTATTATGGCTCTTTCGGCGTTTTCAAGCCTTCTTACTCTTATCGGGCTTTATCCGCCGACATCCGACCTCAATATAGTCGCAGGGTGGGCAATTCTCGTATTCATTCTTATAACGCATTATAAGATGAAATGCGGCCCGTGGCATTATATGAAGAGCTTCGCCGAGCCTGTCGCTTTTTTGACGCCGCTTAATGTAATAAGCGAAGTTGCAACTCCTGTTTCAATGGCTTTCCGTCATTACGGAAACATTCTTTCGGGAACCGTAATTTCAACGCTTGTTGCCGCAGCTCTCCAAGGACTTTCGTCAATTCTGCTCGGTTGGCTTCCCGGTATTTTGGGCAAGATACCGTTTTTGCAGATAGGACTTCCCGCAATCCTGTCTGTCTATTTTGACGTATTCAGCGGATGTTTGCAGGCGTTCATTTTCGCAATGCTCACAATGCTGTATATTTCGAGCGGATTCCCTGCGGACGACTATGAAAAAATGAAAGCAAAAAGAAAAAAACATAAGACAGTAAAAAACTGAACGGAGGAAAATTCAAATGTTAGAACTCGCAATAGGTATTATTTTGGGATGTTGTGCTCTCGGAGCAGGTATGGCAATGATCGCAGGTATCGGCCCCGGTATCGGTGAAGGAAACGCCGTTGCAAAAGCCTGTGAAGCTATCGGCCGTCAGCCTGAATGTAAAGGTGACGTTACTACCACCATGCTTATGGGTTGTGCTATCGCCGAAACAACAGGTCTTTACGCACTTGTTATAGCAATTCTTCTTATATTCCTCGCACCCGGAAGACTTGTCGATATTCTTATAAACGCTATCGGCTGATTTAGGAGATAATTTTTATGTCAATGGAAGTCATATCTGTCAACATTTGGTTGATTCTGATTTCTTTATGTAATCTGCTTATCCTTTTTCTTATCTTAAAAAAGTTTCTCTTCAAACCGGTAACAAAAACCCTGAACGAGCGTAAAAAGGCGATCGACGCCGATTATGCCGCCGCAGCGGAAGCAAACTCCGAAGCGGAGCAGAGTAAATCTGAATGGAACGAAAAATTGCTTACCGCAAAGGACGAAGCGTCGAAAATCATTACCGACGCTGCAGAAACCGCTAAAAGAAGAAGCAACGATATAATCGGAGCTGCAAATAACCGTGCCGATTCTATTATAAAACAAGCCGAATCGGAAGCTTTGCTCGAAAAGAAAAAAGCGTCTTCCGAAATCAAGAAAGAAATCGTCGATGTTTCCGCCGAGCTTTCCGAAAAAGTTCTCGGAAGAGAAATCAACGCGGACGACCATAAGAATCTCATTGATTCCTTTATAGACGGAATAGGAGACGACAATGGAACGGATAAGTAGGGATTACGCAGTCGCTCTTTTTACCGTTGCAAAGGAAAATAACAGGGAAGAGGTTGTCTATAACGACCTGAAAAAGGTCGAAGCGGTTTTTGCCGAAATTCCCGAATATCTCGACTTGCTTTCGGCTCCGAGTATTCCCTTAAAAAAGAGGCTTGAAGCGGCCGACGAAGCCTTCGGAAAAGCTGTCGGTGACGAAGTGCGGTCTTTTATCGAAATTCTCTGCAAGAACAGTAAGATTAGAACATTTTCCGACTGTTTTTCCGAATTCGAAGACCTCTATTCGTCCGATACGAAAACCGTAACTGCCGAAGTTTATTCCGCGGTTCCTCTTTCGGAAGACCAGAAACAGAAGCTTTGCAACAAATTAAAGAAGATTACGAAAAAGACTGTCGTGCTCGATTGTAAAATCGACGAAACTCTGATAGGCGGAGTTACGGTAAAGGTCGACGGAACTATTATCGACGGAAGCGTAAAACGCCGTCTTGACGACATTAAGGAAGTGATTGACAGATGAACAGCAGTCCTGCTGAAATCAGTAATATAATAAAAGAACAGATTAAAAATTACAAATCGCAGATTGAAATGGAAGAAACGGGAACCGTAGTTCTCGTAGGCGACGGTATTGCGACCGTTTACGGGCTTCGCAACTGTATGGCAAGCGAACTCCTCGAATTCGACGACGGAAGCTTCGGAATGGCTCAGAACCTTGAAGAAGAAACCGTTGCCGTCGCTATTCTTTCCGATAATTGCAATGTTAAAGAAGGTTCTTCCGTAAAGAGAACAGGAAGAGTTCTTTCCGTCCCGGTAGGCGAAAACCTTTTGGGAAGAGTTGTAAACGCTCTCGGAGAGCCTATTGACGGAAAAGGTCCCGTCGAATATACAGATACAAGACCTATTGAAGCCGAAGCTCCGGGAATTATAGAAAGAAAGAGCGTATCCGTTCCTCTGCAAACAGGAATTAAAGCTATTGACAGCATGATTCCTATCGGAAGAGGCCAGCGTGAACTTCTCATAGGCGACAGACAGACCGGTAAAACCGAGATCGCGATAGATACAATTATAAATCAGAAAAATCAGAATGTTATCTGTATATATGTCGCTATCGGACAGAAAAACACCTCTGTCGTAAAACTCGTTCAGGATCTTCAACGAGAAGGGGCAATGGAATATACGATAGTTGTTTCGGCGTCCGCCTCCGAAACTGCGTCCCTTCAATATATCGCACCATATTCGGGCTGTGCGATGGCTGAATATTTCAGAGAACAGGGTAAAGATGTTCTTATAATATACGATGACCTTTCAAAACACGCCGTAGCTTACCGTGCACTTTCCCTTCTTATCAGAAGACCGCCGGGAAGAGAAGCTTATCCCGGAGACGTATTCTATCTTCATTCGAGATTGCTTGAAAGAGCAGCTTGCGTTGCGGACGAATACGGCGGAGGTTCTATAACCGCTCTTCCGATAATAGAAACACAGGCGGGCGACGTTTCGGCGTATATCCCGACAAATGTCATTTCTATAACCGACGGACAGATATTCCTTGAAACGGAGCTTTTCCATTCGGGAATAATGCCGGCGATAAACCCCGGCATTTCGGTTTCGCGTGTCGGAGGTTCGGCACAGTTAAAACCGATGAAAAAAGTTTCGGGCGAACTTAAACTTCTCTATTCTCAATACAGAGAATTGCAGTCGTTTGCTCAGTTCGGAAGCGACCTTGACGCCGATACAAAAGCAAGACTTGCCCTCGGCGAAAGAATTGTCGAAGTCTTGAAGCAGAAGAGAAATTCACCTGTTTCGGTCGGCTGCCAGGTTGCAATAATTTATGCCGTTACTCACGGATTTCTTGACAATGTCGAAGTCAAGGACGTAAAAGATTACGAAATGAGACTTTACGAAAAATTAAATAACGAAAATTCCGAGCTTTTGAGAAGATTGGAAGCCGGATTTTTCGAAGAGGAAGACATTGCGTCTCTTGAAAAAACTCTTAAAGAAATGCAGGGGTGACTTAAGTGAGTGCCGATACGAAAAGCTTAAGACTCCGTATTAAAAGCGTAGATTCGACCCTGCATCTTACCAAAGCGATGGGACTTGTCGCTTCGTCGAAAATAAGGCGTGCAACCGACGCGATGTTAAAAAGCCGTCAGTTTTCGGCTGCTTACGAAGACGCGGTTTCTCTTCTTTCGGTAAGTGCCGAATGTAAAAAGAGCCCGTTTCTCCGTAAATCAGACGGAAACAGAACAAGGCTTATCGTTATTGCAGGCGACAGAGGTCTTGCCGGCGGATATAACGCCAATATTTTCCGCTTGATGAGAGATTATCCCGACGCCGAAATTATCCCGATAGGGAAAAGGGCGTCCGACAGATACGGCGGAGAATTTGTCTCTTCCGAAACATATTCGTATAAAGAAGCTATAAAGCTTTCGCAAAAACTTTGCAGCGACTTTGAAAACGGCGAATATGACAGACTCGGAATTGTCTGCACGAAATACGTTTCGATGATGACCCAAGACGCTTATGTCAAATGGGTTCTGCCGATTTTACCCGACGGAAAAAAGAAGAATGTAAGCGTTATTTTCGAGCCGAATGAAATCACTGTTCTTAATTCGGTTATTCCCGAATATGTCGCGGGACTTTTGGTTGCAGCGGTAAAAGAAAGCTTTGCGTGCGAAGTCTCGGCAAGAAGAATGGCAATGGATTCCGCAGGCAAAAACGCACAGCAGATGATAGACGATTTGCAGCTTGAATATAACAGAGCAAGACAGGGTGCAATAACCCAGGAAATTACGGAAATCGTTGCAGGTTCCGGAAATTAGAGGAGGAAACAGTATGCCAAATGAGGCAAAAGGAGTTGTCGCCCAGGTTATGGGACCTGTCGTTGACGTCAGGTTCGA
>CAKSPP010000117.1 GCA_934481505.1 uncultured Eubacteriales bacterium | reverse complement strand
CTATAAGATTGTCAATGCCGTCTCTTTCGGTCGAACGGAGAAGATTTATAAAGGTTTCTTTCTGTTCTTTCATTACTTCGTTCATCTCGTCACCTCGTTTGTCCGTTTCCGCGGACAATATATTTGTATGTTGTAAGAGCGTCAAGCCCCATAGGTCCTCTGACATGCAGTTTCTGCGTTGAAATGCCGATTTCCGCACCGAATCCGAACTCAAAACCGTCGGTGAAACGTGTGGAAGCGTTGTGATAAAGAGCCGCACTGTCAACGCCCGCAAAGAACACTTTCACACTTTCTTCGTCTTCCGAAATGATAGCTTCGCTGTGGTGCGTTCCGTATTTATTTATATGTGAAATCGCCTCAAAGGTATCTTTTACGACCTTAACAGAGATTTCGAGAGCAAGATATTCTTTGTAAAAATCTTCTTCCGTCGCTTTCTTGCAGGGAATAATTTTCTGCGTTTTTTCGCAGCCGTAAACGGTTACTCCGCTTTCGGAAAGAGCCTCAAAAAGCGAGGGGAGAATACGCTCCGCCGCCTTTTCGTGAATAAGAACCGATTCCGCGGCGTTGCAGACCGAAGGACGGGAGGTTTTCGCGTTTATTACGATATCTACGGCTTTTTTAGCATCCGCCGTTTCGTCTATATATATGTGGCAGTTCCCGGTTCCCGTTTCGATAACGTCGACTGTGGAATTTTCAACGACCGATTTTATAAGACCGGCACCGCCTCTCGGAATAAGCACATCGACATATTCTTTCATTGTCATGAGTGCTTTTGCCGAGTCGCGTGAAGTGTCTTCGACAAGCTGAATTGCGTATTTGTCTATTCCTGCTTTTTCAAGGGATTTCTGCATTATTTCGGTGAGTTCGGCGTTCGTTTTATGTGCTTCTTTCCCTCCGCGGAGAATTATCGCATTTCCCGTTTTCAAAGCAAGCGTCGCGGCGTCGACCGTAACGTTGGGGCGGGATTCGAAGATCATTGCGATAACGCCGAGAGGAACGATTCTTTTGAAAACTTTAAGTCCGTTCGGACGGGTCGTTACTTCTGTTTCTTCGCCGACTTTCGAATGAAGAGAGGCGACTTGACGGACGCCCGTTGCAATGCCCTCTATCCTCTTTTCGGAAAGAGAAAGTCTGTCGAGCATTATTTCGTTCATGCCGTTTTCTGCGGCGAGTTTTACGTCTTCCGCGTTCTTTTCAAGTATTATATCCGTGTTTTTAACGATATCGTCCGCAATAAGGAGTAAAGCTTCATTTATTTGTTCTTTTGAAAGCAACGCCGTTTTATACGACGCTTCTTTTGCGTGAATTCCGTTTTCCGTTACTGTCATAACGCGACTCCTTTTGCCCTGAAAATCGTTCCGGGGTTTTTTCCGTCTATAAAATCATAGATAATATCGGGGTTTTGTCCGTTTCCGATAGCAACCGTTATCCCTTTTTCCGTCGCAATTTTTGCGGCGGCGATTTTCGTTGCCATTCCGCCTGTTCCGCGTTCGCTTCCGGCGTCTCCGGCAAGATTTTCGATATCCGCCGAAATAGTTTCGACAATATCTATTTTCTTTGCGTTCGGGTTCTTTCTCGGATCGCCGTCATAAAGAGCGTCGATATCGGTTAAAAGAATAAGTAAATCGGCTTTTATACAGTCGGCGACGATTGCCGAAAGGGTGTCGTTATCGCCGAATTTTATTTCTGCGACCTCGACCGAGTCGTTTTCGTTTACGACGGGAATACACCCCATTTTAAGCAGGGTATTGAATGTGTTTGTGACATTCTGCCGTCTCGCGTCGTTTGTCATTACGTCCTTTGTTAAAAGTATCTGACCTATCTGGCAGCCGTAATCGTTGAAAAAGCTGTCGTAAATGCTCATAAGTTCGCTTTGTCCGACAGCGGCGACCGCCTGTTTCCCTGCGGTGTCCGTAGGTCTTTCTATACGCAGCTTTGAAACTCCGACGGCAATAGCTCCCGAAGTGACGAAAACCACTTCATATCCGCTGTTGTGAAGGTCAGCCATTACTCTCGCATATCTTTCAATGATTTTGAGGTTGAGTTTTCCTGTGTCGTGAGTAAGGGTCGATGTTCCTATTTTTATAACGATTCTTTTCATATTATACCTTTAAGAAGCCGCCTGGATAACGGTATATCCTCCGTTCTGGACGGGCATGAAATTATAATTATATTTTTTGAAAATCTTGATAACGTCGGGAAGCACGCTTACCGAAAGATTCTTTTCGTGCATCAAAGAGAGAACGGCTCCGCGAGGGTGATTTTTCTGAACGTCGATTGCATATTTTGTCGCGACTTCCTTTATTCCTTCCGCCGTCTGACCCGAACGCCAGTCGTTGGAGTCCATATTCCAGTCGACTATCATATATCCTCTTTCTTTGAGTTTGGCGGTTATTGTCGGGAAAGTATCCGCACTTCCGCTGTATTTTTTGCAGAAGCCTTTGGCGGTAATAGACCCCGACGGGAAACGCATGACCGACGGTTTTTTGCCGGTTATATCGGTTATGAGTTTTTCTACTTTGTCGAAATCTTCAAAAAATGCGTCGACGCTTTTGTAAATTGTCGGATAATCGTGATTATAGGCGTGAATCCCGATTGAGTGCCCCTCGTCCGCCATTCGCTTTAACATCTTGACCGATTTTTCGCTGTAATTTGGGTTTTCCGGGTCAAGCCATGTCCCGACGACAAAAAAGGTCGCTTTAACATCGTTTTCTTTTAATATGTCAAGTATCTTCTCGCAGTTTTTCGGAGACGGACCGTCGTCAAATGTCAAATAAACGACATCGCTTGTTAAATATGCCTTTAAGACTTTTGCCTCTTCGATTTTATTTGCAATATCGACTTTCTGCTGTTTGAGTTCCGAAATCTTCGCAACGACGGCTTCCGCCTCTGCCGTTTTTTCTTCGGCTTCTTTTTTTGCCGCCGCAACTTCGGCATTTTTGATTTCCGCTTTCGCTTTAAGTTCTTTGGCCTGCGAAGTCATGAAAAATGCTCCGACGATAAAGACTGCGGAAAAAATTACGCAAAAAACTCTGAATTTCATTTTCCCGTCTCCTTAATCGTCGTTATATTTGTCAAGTTCCGCCTGCAAAGCGTCAACCTCTTTTTGCAGGGCGTCTTTTTCGTTCGAAACGGAAGCAATCTGCTCTTCCGCTTTTTTATACTCTTCTTTCGCCTGTTTTATCTGTCCGTCGGCGTTGCCGTTAGGAACAGCAAAGCGAAGCCAGCCTATGAGGGCGACGATAAAGACCGCGGCACAGATTACGGTTGCCGCAAAAAACGTTATATTTGTGATTTTTCTTATTTTTTTCTTCTTTTTTCTTAATTGAAGTCTCCTCTGTTTTTCTTCGGGAGTCAGCATTCTTACTCTTTCGTCCATTTGTTCACTTCCTTTGTTTTTTTTGTTCGTGCAAAACAGTATAACACAAAAATCGATGCTTTTCAAGTTAAAAAAGCAAATATTCGGGTTTTTTATTTTTTTCGAGCGAAAGTATCGCGTAATTACCTTTGAAACCCACCGAACCGGGGTTCAGGAACAAAATTCCGTCGTGTTCTTCGGCAAACTGAATATGCGTGTGCCCGAAAAGGGCGACATCGCTGTTTTCGCTTTTTGCGGCGTAATAAAGGGAGGTCAGTCCGCTTTTTACCCTATGGGTGTGTCCGTGGCAACAATAGACTTTGTGTCCTTCGTACACAGGTGTTATTTTCTCCGGAAGATCGGAAAAATAATCGTTGTTTCCCTTTACAGCGGCTATCGCTTTTCGAGGATAAAATCTTCGGAGCGTTTCGGCGTCTTCCGCGACGTCTCCGAGAAAAATTATATATTCGCAGCCGTGCTTTTCAATCGCTTTTTCAGCGTCCGCAAGCATATTGTGAGAATCCGACAAAACAAGAATTTTCATATATTATACCTCTGTAAAAATATAGCAAAAATAAACGGTAAAGTCAATAAAAATCACAGTTTTTTGCGTATTTGCATAACTTATTACTGTAATGGAGGCGATTAAATGAATAATTTTCTCGACGGCGTCGATAAGGCGAAACTTGCAAGTGCGATAGAACTTATCAAGCGGACGATAGGTCCCGCGGAAAGTATGAAAATAGAAAACGCCGCAAAGAGCGACGCGAACGCCGAAAAGCTGCTTTCGGGGCTCGGCGAAAAGGAAAAAGCGGCAGTTCTCAAAATTATGAATGATCCTCAAATGCTTTCGCTTGTTTTGACTTCTCCCAAGGCAAGGGACGGCATTAAAAAATTCTTGAACGAAAGATAGGTGGGCAAATGAACGATATCCTTTCGGGAATTACCGAAATTTTGGACGATCCTGCCGCGGCGGCAAAAATAGGGGAGATTGCCAAAAGCCTGTCTTCTGCCGAAAAGCCTGCGGAAACGGCTCCGACGGTAAAAGAGGAAACAACGCCGACTCTTTCAACGGGAATTCCCGGGCTCGGTTCTTTTTCTTCGGCGGACCGCCATATCACCCTTCTTCGGGCAATTCAGCCCTATATGCGGAGCGAACGCTCGGAAAAAATAGGCACTGCGATAAAGGCGATAAGCGTTCTCAAAGCGTTGTCGGGACTTAAATAAGGAGGAACTGTATGTATAGCCCTTATTATAATTACGCTCCGCAGAAAAAAAGGGGAATAGAGGAATTATATAAAACGGAAGAAAAACCGAAAACGGAGGCTCACCCTACCGTAAAAAAGCAAGATCCTCCGCCAAAAAAGAAAG